>CANMAT010000091.1 GCA_947494865.1 Deltaproteobacteria bacterium | reverse complement strand
TCTCCGCGCGGCGCCGAGAGAAACAGCACCACGGGCGCGCCGGCCTCGAGCGACGGGGCGCCCGCGAGCGACTGGCCCACCGCGCCGACGGTGCCCCCGGGGAGGCGCACGGTGACCGCGCCGGGCGCCGTGAGGTGACCGGTGATCACCACGTCGACGGAGACGGTCACATCGGTGAAGATTCGTCGGCCTTGCCAGAAGGCGTGGCGCGCGGCGCCCGGCGTCGCGACCACGACGGCGTCGGCGTCGCGGGCGAGCGCCTCGGCGGTGCGGGCGTAGAGCACCGTCGCCCGGGGGGCCGCCGCGTAGGAGAGCAGCGACGCGAGCACGACGGCACCCGCAGAGCTCGAGCGCGAGAGAGGGCTCAACACACTTCGAGAGGTACCATAGTCTCGGGAGGTACTGGAAAGCCTCGCAAGTCCGTTGACACAGGGGTGTGATGTCATCTACCCAAACGACCCCATGCGGAGCAGTGTGTTGAAGGGGCTCCTGGTGGCGGCGACCTTCGTCGGCCAGGTCGGTTGTATGGAGCGTCTCGCGGCCAATTCGACCGTGAAGATCATGGGCCGCGCGTCGCCTGCGGTGCAGACGTTCGCCGACCCGTACCTCGCCGAGGAGGCGATCCCGTACTCGATCGCGCAGGGCGAGGGCCTGTCGCTCGTGCTGCCCAACAGCGTGCCGCTGCGGATCAGCCTCCTGCGCACGTACGGCTCCTACGGCTTCGCCTTCCTCGAAGATCGCATGGAGCAGGCCGAGGTCGACGACGACGAGGCCCGCGTCGAGCACTACCGCACGCGCGCCTCGCTGGCCTATCAGCGCGCCCGCCAGATCGGCTTCGAGACCATGTCCATCGAAGAAGATGGCAACGGCGGCGCGCAGGGCGCCTTCGGTCGCGGCATCGACGCGTGGAAGGCGTACCTCCAGCGCTTCGACGACGACGAGCAGACCCCCGTGCTCTTCTGGACGGGGTACGCCATGGCCCGATACATCGGGCTTAACAAAGACAACCCCGACGCGCTCAGCGATCTCCCCTTCGCGATCGCGTGCTTCGAGCGGGCGTACCAGCTCGATCACACCTTCAACAACTTCGCGCCCCACGTCGCCATGGCGGGCTACTACGCCCGCGCGTCGGAGTCGCTGGGCGGCCAGCCCGCCGACGCGCGGCGCGAGTTCGAAGCCGCCATCAACGCGACGAACCGCCGCTTTCTCACCTACCTGGTGATGGAGGCGCGCTTCTACGCCGTGATGGTGCAAGACCGCGCGCTGTTCCGCCGCCTCCTCGAAGAGGTGATCAACGCGGGCGACGTGATGCCCGAGCAGCGCCTCGCCAACGTGATCGCCAAGCGCCGCGCGCGCCGTTACCTCGCGCAGATCGACGACCTCTTCGGCCCCGAGGAGCCCGCGGGCACCGAGCCCGCCGCCGAAGAGGCCGCCCCGGCGCCGGCCCCCGCTGCCCCCGCCAACTGACGCCTCGCGCGGCTGAATCGCGCGTCCCCCAAACTACGTCTCTCCCCGGCACCCCACGGAGGAAGAACATCACCATGAAGCGCAACCGGTTTGCTCTGCTCGCCCTGCTCACGGGGCTCCCGACAGCCCTGTTCGCGGCGCGCGGCGTCGAGGCGCAAGAGGCGCCCGCGGCCCCCGCCACGCGCTCGCTCTCGCTCGCCACGCTGGCCCCCGCGGGGTCTACCTGGCACCGCGTGCTCGAGTCGTGGAACCGCGAGCTCCGCCGCCGCACCAACAAGGCCCTGCAGCTCCGCATCTTCGCGGGCGGCGTGCAGGGCGACGAGTCCGAGGTGATCCGCAAGATCCGCTCGGGCCGCCTCGACGGCGCGGCCGTCACCGCGGTGGGCCTCTCGAAGATTCACCGCCCGGCGATCGTGTTTCAAATGCCCGGGATGTTCGCGACGTACGCCGCGCTCGACCGCGCGCGCGTCGCGACGCAAACCGAGATGAACACGGCGTTCACCACCGCGGGCTTCGCCTTCATGGGCTGGGCCGACGTGGGCATGAGCCGCGTGTTCTCGCGCGTCCCCATCGCGTCCCCCGCCGACCTCCGCAACGCCCACCCCTACGTGTGGCGCGACGACCTCGTGACGCCCGCGGTCTTCGCCGAGGCGAACGTCACCGCGACGCCCCTGCAGATCCCCGAGGTGCTCACGGCCCTGCAGACCAACCGCATCGACTCGTTCGTCACCTCGCCCGTGGCGGCCATCTCGCTGCAGTGGGCCCAGCGCGTCACCCACATGACCGACCAGAACATGGCCGTCGTGGTGGGCGCGACGGTGTTCGGCAACAACGCCGTCAACTCGCTCCCGGCCGATCAGCAGGCCATTCTGCGCGAGACCGCGACGCAGTTTCACCAGCTCCTCATCGGCAACCTCCGCCGCGACGAGACCGCGGCCATCCGCTCGATGAGCACCCGCGGGATCACCCTGGTGCCCGTCACCAACCACGCGGCGTGGAGCGGCCTCTTCGAGCGCTCCCGCGCGCGCCTCGTCGGCCAGATCGCCGACGCGGCGTTCATCAATCGCGTGCGCGGCGCCGCCGGCAACTGATCCGCCTCGTCGCCCCGCCCGCGCGCAGCCACCCCACAGACCGATTCTATCCGCAGGAGCTCCACGCGACGCGCCGCGGGAGAGGCGATCGAACTTCCACTCGGGGCGCAGATCTGCCATAGAATTCGACGCCCTTCGGCGCGCACGCGGTGTTTGCGCCCCCAACGAACCGACACGAGAGCCATGAGCGATCCCGAGACCCCCTCGACGAAGCCCGCCACCAATGACTCCGCCGCGCCCGTCGCGCAGGCCGACGCGCCCGCGACGTCGGAGGCCACCAGCGAGCCCGCCGCGCCCGACGCGGTGGCCCTCGCCAACGCCGAGCGCGACAAGCTCAAGGAGCAGCTTCTGCGCACGCTGGCCGACTTCGACAACTACCGCAAGCGCACGCAGCGCGAGAAGACCGACGAGTACCGCCGCGGCAAAGAAGACGTGCTGCGCGACCTGCTGCCCGTGTTCGACAACCTCGAGCGCGCGTCGAGCTCATTGCGTCCCGACGCCGACGTGGCGGCCATCGCCAAGGGCGTTCAGATGGTGATCAAGCTCTTCGACGACACCCTGGTGCGCATCGGCGCGAAGCGTGTGCTCGCCGTGGGCACGCCCTTCGACCCCAACGTGCACGAGGCGATCGCGCAGGTCGAGAGCGCCGAGCACGCGGCGGGCACCGTCGCGCAGGAGCTCGTCGCGGGCTACCAGCTCGGCGATCGGCTGCTCCGCCCCGCGATGGTGGCGGTTTCGAAGGGCGCCCCCGAGGCCCCGACCACGAACTGACGCCAGCGCATCGCCCGCCCCTTCGGCCCCCCATCGAGCAACGTCTTCAACGCATCGCCGCGAGAGAATCTGCCATGGGCAAGATCATCGGCATCGACCTTGGAACCACCAACAGCTGCGTGGCGATCATCGAGGGCGGAGCGCCCGTCGTGATCCCCAACGCCGAGGGCGCGCGCACCACGCCCTCGATCGTGGCGTTCACCCCCTCGGCGGAGCGCCTCGTGGGCCAGGTGGCCAAGCGCCAGGCCATTCAGAACCCCGAGAACACCATCGTCTCGGTGAAGCGCATCCTGGGCAGGCCCTTCGGCTCCGACGAGGCGCGCAAGCAGGTGCAGCGCGTCGCGTATCGCATCGTGCCGAGCGACAACGGCGACGCCTGGGTCGAGGTCGGCCAGAAGCAGATGTCGCCGCCCGAGGTGTCGGCCGCGGTGCTCGCGCAGATGAAGGCCATCGCCGAGGCGTACCTGCACGATGAGGTCACCGAGGCGGTGATCACCGTGCCCGCGTACTTCGACGACGCCCAGCGTCAGGCCACCAAGGACGCGGGGCGCATCGCGGGCCTGGAGGTGCGGCGCATCATCAACGAGCCCACCGCGGCGGCCCTCGCGTACGGCCTCGACCGCAACGCCGAGGAGCGCATCGCGGTGTACGACCTCGGCGGCGGCACCTTCGATATCTCGATCCTCGAAATTACGCGCGGGGTGTTCCGCGTGGTGAGCACCAACGGCGACACGTTTCTGGGCGGCGACGACTTCGACCAGCGCATCATCGACATGCTGGTGCAGGAGTTTCACCACCAGCACCAGGTCGATCTGCGGCAGAACCGCCTCGCCCTGCAGCGCCTGCGTGAGGCTGCGGAGAAGGCCAAGCACGAGCTCTCGTCGTCGCTCGAGACCGAGATCAACCTGCCCTTCATCGCGACCACGCCCTCGGGGCCCGCGCACGTGCAGCGGGTGCTCAAGCGCGCCGAGCTCGAGCGCCTCGTGGGCGACCTCGTCGAGGCCACGCTGGAGCCCTGCCGCAAGGCCCTCGCCGACGCCAACATCACGGTGGGCGACATTCAGCAGGTGGTGCTCGTCGGCGGCATGACGCGCATGCCCCTGGTGCACAAGCTCGTCGCCGAGTTCTTTCAGCGCGCGCCGCACAAGGGCCTGTCGCCCGACGAGGTGGTCGCCATCGGCGCGGCCGTGCAGGGCGCTGCGATCGCGGGCGACGTGCAGAACGTGCTGCTCCTCGACGTGACACCCCTCTCGCTCGGCGTCGAGACGGCGGGCGGAGTGACCACCGTGCTCATCCCGCGCAACACGACCATTCCCACGCAGCGCGCCGAGGAGTTCTCGACCTCGCTCGACAACCAGACCTTCGTGCCCATTCACGTGCTCCAGGGGGAGCGCGAGATGGCCGCCGACAACCGGTCGCTCTACCACTTCGAGCTCACGGGCATCCCCCCGGCGCCGCGCGGCGTGCCGAAGATCAAGGTGGCCTTCGGCATCGACGCCAACGGCATCTTGTCGGTGACCGCCACCGACATGGCCACCAAGAAGACCCGCGACGTGCGCATCGTGGCGGGCTCGGGGCTCTCGCAAGACGACGTCGACCGGCTCGTGTCGGAGGCCATGTCGTCGAAGCAAGACGACCTCCGCCGCCGTGAGTACGCCGAGCTCCGATCGAACGCCGAGGCGATGCTCTTCACCTCGCAGAACACCGTGCAGGAGTTCGGCGAGCTCATCTCCGCCGAGCTGCGCGACCAGCTCATGGTCGACGTGGCGGCGCTGCGCGTGGCGCTCGACGGCAACGCCGACCTCCAGACCGTGCGCGACCTGCACGCGGCGCTCGAGTCGAGCGCGTACCGCATCGCCGAGTCGATGTACGGCGCCACCGACGAGACGGCCGCCAGCTAACGCGCGCGAGGGCCTCGCAGCGGGGTTGCCGTGGCGGGGCGAGCGACGTAAGGTCCGCGGCTCACAATGGCCAGCGTTACAGCGGATTACTACGAAATACTCGGGGTGCAGCGGGGCGCTACGCCCGAAGAGCTGAAGGCAGCCTTTCGGAAGATGGCGCTCAAGTACCACCCCGATCGCAACCCCGGCGACGCGTCGGCGGAGGCGAAGTTCAAAGAGCTCAACGAGGCCTACTCGGTGCTCTCCGACGCCGACCGGAGGGCGTACTACGACCGCGTGGGCAAGGCTCCGGGCGGCACGCCGGGCTCGCCGGGCGGGCCCGACGTAAACTTCGAAGACCTCTTTCAAGATCTCATGGGAGATTTTCTGGGCGGCATCGGCGGCTTCGCCGGGCGCCGTCGTCAGGGGGGGAGAGACATCCAGGTCGACCTCACGATCAGCCTCGAAGACGCCGCGCGCGGCTGCGAGAAGATCATCGAGTTCGACCGCCCGGCGGCCTGCGAGGCCTGCCACGGCCGCGGCGCCGAGCCGGGCTCGCCGGTAGACTCTTGCCCGGCCTGCAACGGCCGCGGCGAGGTGCGCTTCCAGCAGGGCTTCTTTCGCCTCACGCGCCCCTGCGGGCGCTGCGCGGGCCGCGGCGCCATCCCGCAGAGCGCCTGCGCGCCGTGCACGGGCACGGGCGTGGCGACGCGCACGGAGAAGCTCTCGGTCACGCTGCCCGCGGGCGTCGAAGACGGCGCCACCCGCACGGTGCAGGGATACGGTGAGGCGCCGGCCAACGGGGCCCCGTCGGGCGACCTGCAGATCACGGTGAAGATCGCCGAGCACCCGCTCTTCAAGCGACAAGAGTCAGACCTGCACTGCACCGTCCCGGTGAGCTTTCCGCAGGCCGTGCTGGGCGCGCAGATCGACGTGCCCACCCTCGACGGCAAGGTGCGCATGCGCATCCCTCCGGGCACGCAGCCGGGCCACGCGCTGCGGCTTCGCAGCAAGGGGATGCCCCGCTTCGGGGGCTATGGCCGCGGCGACCAGATCGTGACGATTCAGCTCGAGGTGCCGACGGAGCTCACCGCGGAGCAGCGCGGGCTCGTCGAGCAGCTCGCGGCCTCGATGGGTGAAGACACGCACCCGCAGCGAAAGACCTTTCTCGAGAAGCTCAAAGGGCTCTTCGACTGACCTCACACCCCAACGGAAGGGACCGCGTACCTCCGCTCGCACCCCCGTGCGGTTGAGGTTCGCGCGGCGCATATCATGTCAGGAAAGCGGGATTACTACGAGGTTTTGGGGGTCAAGAAGGCCGCGACCGCCGACGAGGTGAAGAAGGCCTTTCGCTCGCTCGCGGTGAAGTATCACCCCGACAAGAACCCCGACAACCCCGAGGCCGAGGCGAAGTTCAAAGAGGCCAGCGAGGCGTACGAGGTGCTCTCCGACGGCAACAAGCGAAAGATGTACGACTCGTACGGCCACGCGGGCCTCGAGGGGCAGGGCTTTCAGCCGCCGGAAGACATCTTCGTACAGTTTCAAGACCTCTTCTCGGAGTTCTTCGGCGCGGGCTTCGGCGGCGCGCAGCAGCAGCAGCGCCGCGGCGGCGGCGGCGGCGGCCGTCAGGCCAAGCGCGCGCAGCAGGGCCGCGAGCTTCGCACGCAGGTGCAGCTCACCCTGCGCGAGGCCGTGTACGGCGTGAAGCGCGACGTCAACGTGGTGTACCCCGCCGCGTGCGCGACCTGCGAGGGCAGCGGCGCCGAGCGGGGCAGCGCGCCCGTCGCGTGCCCGACCTGCAAGGGCCGCGGGCAGGTGGCGCACGGCGGCATGGGCTTCATGGTCTCGATGCCCTGCAACGATTGTGGCGGCTCGGGGCAGGTGATCGGCAAGCCCTGCAAAGACTGCCGCGGTCGCGGCGAGGTGCGCGCCGAGAAGAAGGTCAAGGTGTCGATCCCCGCGGGCATCGACCACGGGCAGGCCATCCGGGTGCCCGGCCACGGCGAGGCGGGCCTCCACGGCGGCCCCGCGGGCAACCTCCTGGTGGTGATCGAAGTCGCCCCCAATGATCACTTCGAGCGCCACGAGCACGACCTCGTCTCCGAGGTGCCGATCTCGTTCGCGTCGGCGGTGCTGGGCGCCACGATCGAGTTTACCAACCTCGACGACCAGGTTGTGCAGATCGTGGTGCCGCCGGGCACGCAGCCCAACACGGCCCTCACGGTGCGCAACCTCGGCGTGCCCTTCGTCGACGGCACGGGGCGCGGCAACCTCGTGGTGGTGGTGCGCGTCGAGGTGCCCAAGAAGCTCAACGCGCAGCAGAAGAAGCTGCTCGTCGAGCTCGCGCACGCCTTCGGCGAGAAGCACGCGGATTGAGGGCGGGCGCGCGGTAGCATCGCGCGCATGAGCCGTCGACGCCTCGTTACCATTCCCTTCAGTCACTACTGCGAGAAGGCGCGCTGGGCGCTCGACCGCGCGGGCATGTCGTACGACGAGGAGATGCACCTCCCGGTGTTTCACTCCGTCGCGGTGCGGCGCGCGGGCGGCACGCGCATGGTGCCGGTGCTCGTGACGCCGCACGGGCCCATCGAAGACTCTACGCGCATCGTCGAGTGGATCGACGCGATGCTCCCCGAGGAGCGGAGGCTGTTTCCGCACGAGGCCGCGCTGCGCGCGGAGGTGTCGCGCTGGGAGGATCGCTTCGACCGCGACCTCGGGCCCGCCACGCGCCGCTGGGGCTACGGCCACATTCTCACCGACCGCGCGCGCGCGCTCGCCATCCTGGGCCGCTACGCGCCCGCGTGGGAGTTCGCCGCGCTCAAGCTCGCGTGGCCCGCTGCGCGCGCCCTCATCGGCCGCGGGCTCGGCGTCACGCCCGACGGCGTGGCCCGCTCCTTCGCGAAGGTGAACGCGGTCTTCGACGACGTGGGCGCCGCGCTCGCCGACGGGCGTCGTTACCTCGTGGGCGATCGCTTCACCGCGGCCGACCTCGCCTTCGCCTCGCTGGCCGCCCCCGCGCTGCTCCCCGACGGGTACGCGAAGTGGCTCGGCGGGCGCGACGAGATGCCGCCCTCGATGCGCCCGCAGGTCGAGGCGTGGAGGGCGACGCCCGCGGGGCGCTACGGTCTGAGGCTCTACGACGACGAGCGCGGGCGCTGAGCGTGCGCGCTGCGCGGCGCCGCATGATGTGACAACGGGCCGCACGGATTCTGCGCGCGGCGGCGGCGTGATAGAGCCGCGCCAGCCACCATGCGACGCCCCCTCCTCTCTACGCTCATCGCGCTCTTCTTTCCTCTCATCGCGGGCGCGCAGGTCGACGACGGCCCGTGGACCGACGCGCGCGTTCGCGCCCGCGCCGCGCAGCGGGCGCCGCTGGTTCGCGAGGCGCGCGCGGAGCTCGATCGCGCCTACGCGGGGCGCGTCGCGGGCGAGCGTCCGCCGATCGGAAACCCCACGATCGGTGTGATGGTGCTCCCCGGCGCGCCGGACTTCGGCGCGTGGACCACGGCGGTCTCCGTGGGCCTCCCCATCGAGGTGAGCGGCGTGCGCGGCGTGTGGTCGCGCGAGGCCGAGCGGGGGGTGGCCGCGGCGCGCGCGCGCCTCGCCGACGCGACGCTGCGCGCGACGACCGCAGCGCGGCGGGCGCGCGTCGAGGTGGCGCTCGCGCGGGCCCTCGCCGAGGTGCAGCGCGCGCGGCTCGAGACGGCGCGGGAGTCCGAGCGCAGGGTGCGCGTGCGCGCCGAAGCGGGGGCCGCCACGAGCATCGAGGTGTCGCTCGCCGAGCGCGAGACGGCCGTGGCCGAGGCCGACCTCGCCGGCGCCGAGGCGCGGGCCTCGGACGCAACCGCAGTGTTTCGAAGTGCGCTCGACCTCGGACTCGCCGAGGCCGTCGACGTCGACGCCGTGGGGCGTCCGCCGGAGGTGAACCTCGCGACCCTCGACGGGGCGTTGGCCCGCGCGGTGCAGACACGCTCCGACGTGGTCGCCCTCGACAACGACGCCGCGCGCCTCGACCTCAGCGCGACGCGCGTGGGACGCGGCGCCATCGCGCCCCTCGTCGTGGGCTTCGAAGCGCAGCAGGTGGCGGTCGGGCCGCAGCAGCTCGCCAGCTCAATGGGCGCCTCGCTGCGGTGGGAGGTCCCCCTCGTGCAGCGCGCGCAGGGCGACCGCGCGATGCTCCACGCCGACGCCGCCACGGCGCGCACGGCGGCCTCGCTGCTGCGCGCGCAGGTCGCCCGCGACGTGACCCGCCACGCGCAGGCGCTCGCTCGCGCGCTCGCCGAGGTCGACGCCCTCGAGGCCCGCGCCATCCCCGCGGCGGAGCGGCTCGTGCGCGCCACCGAGGCGGCCTTCGCCGCGGGCGCGCTCGACTCGTTTCGCGTGCTCGTCGCGCGGGCCGAGCTCCTTCAACTTCGCGCGCGTGCCCTCGACACGCTGCGTGCCGCATGGATCGCGCGCCTCGACTACGAGCGCGCCGTCGCCGCCGCCCCCGACGCGTGACCCCAACCTACAGGACCCGAATGGACGCACCGCCCAACGCCCCCAACGCCCTCGTCGGCGTCCCCCACGACCCG
>CANMAT010000090.1 GCA_947494865.1 Deltaproteobacteria bacterium | reverse complement strand
GCGTGCCCGAGGCGTAGTCGAGCGTCTGCGTGAAGCGCAGCTCGACGGTCTGGTCGCCGCGCGCGGGGATGGGGAACACCCTCGCGCGAAACAGGTTGGAGCCCATGTACTCGACGAGGCCGGGGTCTTGGAGTCGCGCGACGATGCCCTCATAGATGCGACGCGCCTCGGCGGCCTCGACGACCTGGCCCTCCTGCCGAACGCCGTTGACCATCATGGCGAAGCCCGACACGGTTGCGCCCGCGGGGAGGGGGAAGATGTACGTGCCCTCGAGCTGACGGTCGGTGTTGTTGCGAAACACCTGCACCACGCGGGTCTCGGCGATGCGCTCATGCACGGCCACGGTGACGCGGTGCGAGCGGATCGCGAGGGGACCGACGCTGCCGTCGGTGGGCAGCAGCAGGCCCGTGGCGTGCGCCTCGGGGGCGCTGCCGAGCACGGCGAGGAGCGCGAACAGCAGGAGGAGCGCGACGCGCGGCAGCGCGAGCGCGAGCGGTCGCGGCGGTCGAGAGCGCATGGTCTGGGGATGCATCGGTGACCTCGAGGAGGGGGCGTAGCGGGGAGCGCGTACGGACGCACCAACGCGCAAGAGGGTGCGGCCTTACAGCCGAGTCAGAGCGCCGGTGCGTGTGTGGGCTTGGGTGGTGCGGAGAGCGGCTACTGCGCCGAGAGCCAGTACTGCACGGTCTCGGCGAACACCGACGCGACGTGGTCGCCGGCGTCGAGGCCCCAGAACCCGTCGGAGGGCGAGTTGTTGCGCACCTGCAGGCGCGCGTTGGAGGGGTAGTTGATCGGGTCGCTCTGCACGTCGAGGGGGCGCGCGCCGCTCATCGCGTGCTGGTGGCACCCGACGCAGTTGGAGCGCACGAGGCCGGGGCCTGCGTCGATGTATGGGTTGGAGCACCACGAGGGCGCGCCGTGACCCTCGTAGACCGCGCGCAGCGCTGCGGCGAGCGTGGGCGCATCGCGCGTGAAGCCGCCCGCTGGGTCGGGGTCGAGCTCGGTGTACTCGGTCGCGACGCACATCTTGTACGACGACCACGGGCCGCCCAGCGCGCGCACCGCGGCGGGCCGGTCGGCGCCGAAATCGTCGTCGGGCGTGGGCGACCACCAGAGGGTGATGTTGAGCCAGTTGTCGACCTCGCGCGTTCGGATGTGCATCGCTGCGAGGCGGAAGCTGCTCCCGGCGGGGAGGCGCATGGTGTAGGCCGCGCGCCCGTCAGGCTCAGCGGTGCCGTCGCCGGTACCCCACGAGGCGTCGGCGCCGGGCGCGAGGCGACGCGAGAGGCCCGCCGCGGAGGTGTCGTACGTGGGGAGCGGCATGCCGAGATCGGTGCGGCGCCACTCGAGCGCGACGGTGGCTGCGGCGACGGGGAACACGCCCTGGAGGCACCCCGCGACGGCAGCCGTGGGGGGTGTGTATCGCACGTCGAGCATGCCGCGCGCGCCCTGCCCCCGGGCGGTGACCTTGACCAGGAATGATCCCGGGCCCGCCACGGTGCAGCCGGCCGCCGCGGAGGCCGTGCAGCGCGTGCCAGCCGCCGCGGTGACGCCGTCGAGCACGCGGAGCTCGGTGCCCTCGGCGGCGTCGGCGAGGCGCGCCGTGAGCGTGCCCCCCGTGGCGACGAAGAAGGGCCCGAGCGTGCGCGCGCCGCAGTGCGCGAGGGTGACGGGCTCGCGGGCGAGCTGCTGGCTCGCGGCGGGGCCGTCGACGAAGGTGGGGGGCGCGCCGCTGGCGATGCAGCGCAGCACGTCGGGGTAGCTCTGCACGAGGTGGCGCACGGTGTCGGGGCTTGCCGCAACGCGGAGCACGCCCGCCACGCCCGCGACCGACGCGGCGCTGTCGAGCGAGGCGGCGTAGGCGTCGAGGCGCGACGCGGGCCACTCGGGCAGCGTGGTGGCGAACCCGGCGTTCCACCCGAAGGCCTCGTCGAGGGCGGCGTCGGTGAAGCGCGCGCGGGCCGCGCGGCCCGTGGGGCCGAGGGCCTCGTAGAGGCGCTGGAAGGTGCGCGCGATGTCGTCGCGGTTGTACCAGGTCTGAAAGCGCGGCACCGTGGCCCCCGAGACGCCCGTGGGGTGGGCGAGGGGGACGGGGGCGAGGGTGCGCGCGACGGCCGCCCACGCCGCGGCGCGGCGCGCGCGCTGCGAGCGTCGGAGCTCGTCGGCGCGCGCGGGGAGGTTGGTGTCGGCGGGGTAACGGGATGCGAGGCCGAGGAGCCATCGGCCCTCGGCGCTCGCGGGCTCGACCTGCGATTCGATCCCCTCGCAGGATGCGCCGTCGGAGGGCGGAGGGGCCTCGCCGCACGCGGATGCGAGCGCGGTGAGCACGAACGCGCTGCGCACCCGCGAGGAGATCATCGCATCATGAACCCGGCGTCGCTCGCGATGACCTGCTCGCGACCGGTGCCGAGCGTGCGCACGATGAAGTAGATCCACCCGTCGGAGCGGTAGTGCGGGTAGAGCGCGTACTGGCCGGGGCCCATGTTGGTGACACGGCGCACAGCGCCCGTGAGAAGGTCGAGGATGTAGACGTTTGACACGCCGCGCCTGGTGTACTCGGCGAAGGCGGGGTCGTCTTCGCCGGTGAAGCCGAGCTCGCGCGCGTCGGCGTCGGCGTCGGGGCCGCCGCCCGCGTAGTGGTGGTACGTGATGTAGCGCTCGTCGTACGAGAACCCGGGCTTGGCGCCTTGCACGCAGTAGCGCGCGATCTCGGTGGCCGACGCCATGATGGCCGGGCCCGTGTGGCTCGCGTCGAGGCGGTTGAGGATGTAGCCCTGGTAGGCGCCGGCCGCGTCGACGAAGCGCGTGATGAGCATGCGCGACGAGGGCGAGATGACAGCGTCGCCCTGGAAGGGCGTGCGCACGCTGCGCGAACCCACGGCGGTGAAGCCCGAGCCCGAATTGGCCATGAGGGTGAGCGAGGTCTGCGCGGTGGCGCCCCACGCCTCGTTGCGGCGCGTCTCGGTGAGGGTGGCGGAGTGACCGCCGTCGTCCCACGCGGCGTTGCCGGCCGAGGTGGCCCAGTAGTCGGCGCCGTCGAGCGAGGTGCCGAGGTGCTGGTAGAGGCCGAGCGAGCTGCCCGCGCAGGGCGAGCCCGCGCCCATGAGCTGCACCGCGGTCGGCTCGCCCGTGGTGAGGGTGCTCATCGGACACAGGCGGCCGCCGGGCTGGTAGGTGTAGCCGCTGTTGTCGGGGAAGAACGCCGGGTCGTACATGGCGCCCGTCATCGTGACGCCGGCGCTGCGTGCGAGGTCGTACAGATGAATGCCGCGGCCTACGAAGCGGCCGTCGGCGGAACTGCGCGTCCAGAAGCCCGAGCGCGTGGCGCCCGTGTACAGCAGGCGGAGGTGCGCGCCGGTGATGGCCGAGCGGTTCGCCCCGATGTCGGCGGCGCCGACCTCGGGCACCATCGCGAGGCAGTCTTGCGGGCGCGACGCGCCGGCGCAGCCGTGCATCATCATGCTGCGGCTGCGGTTGAGCGCCGCCCAGCCCATCGTCGACATGGCCGTCACGTGCGCTGCGACTTCGGGGCCGATGCCGCCGCACTCGCCCACCGGGGGGACATCGGCGGGCGTCACGGGCGTGTCGGTCGCGGGCGTCGTGTCAGCGGTCGGCGTCGTGTCGGTCGCCGGCGCGTCGACCTTGGGGGTGTCCGTCGTCGGCGTCACATCGACGCCGGAATCGGCGGGCGTCACGGGCGTGCTCGTGGGGTCTGAACAGCCCACGAACGACGCGAGGAGGGTGACAGAAGCAATTCCGATCCGATGGGCGGGGGCGGTTCGCATAGGACGGCGATCCTAGGTGCTCCGCGCGCTCCATGGAAGACCCTGCCGTGAGGAAGTTGCGCCGCAGAGAACCGCAACGGATGCGCCCGGAGTTTGTGCTCGGACGAAGCAATTCAGAACGTTGTGCGCATGCACGGGAGAGTGAAATACTGCCCCAAACTTGGTCGGCGATTGCGATATGGTCTCCACCGATCATGACAACACGACCTCGTCATGCCTCGCGTCTCGCGTCTGCGATGGCAGCGTGCGCGCTGCTCGCGCCCGGCCTCGCGCAGGCTCAGTACGTAGACCTCCCCGGCACGCAGCCCGGCGGCCTCGCGACGGCCACACCCCTCGACGACGCCCGCGCGTGCGGCGTCACCTGCCACTTCTCGCGCGACCCCGCGATGCCCACCACGATGCCCTACGACGGGTGGACGGGCTCGATGATGGGCAACACCATGCGCGACCCGCTCTTTCTCGCCGCGCTCACGGTGGCCGAGCAAGACGTCCCCGGCGTGGGTGACTACTGCCTCCGCTGTCACACGCCGCCGGGCTTCGTGGGCGGCCGCACGCGCTCCTCGCCGGCCGCGGCGCGCGGCGCCGACCTGCAGTCCGCCGACCGCGACGGCGTCACCTGCGACTCGTGCCACCGCATGGTCGCCACGACCAACCTCGGCAACGCGCAGTACGAGCTGTCGCCCACCGAGACGCGCTTCGGGCCGTACGCCACCATCGATAGCATTCGTCACCCGGGCGCGATGTCAGCGTGGCTCGCCGACTCTCGCATGTGCGCCACCTGCCACGAGATCACCAACCCCGGGCAGCCGTTGCGCCGCGCCGACGGCACCGACACGGGCCAGCGATACCCCCTCGACACCACCTACAGCGAGTGGGCGCGCTCCGACTTCGCCGTGGCGGGCTCGCCCGAGGCGGCCACCTGCCAGGACTGCCACATGCCCCGCGCGAGCGCGCCGGGGTACACGTCGTCGAACATGTCGGCGATGCTGCGCAACAACCCGCGCCGCCACGATCTCGCGGGCGCCAACGCGTGGGCGCTGCGCGTGCTCGCCGCGATGCGCGACGACGTGACCTCGGGCGAGTTCTATGACCCCGACGCGGTGCCCTTCTACGAGAACGGCGCGCGGGCCGCCGAGGCGATGCTCCGCAGCGCTGTCACCCTCGAGGTGCGCGAGGCGCCGATGCGCGCCGACGCGGGCGCGCGCATCAACGTGGTGGCGCGCATCACCAACCGCTCGGGTCACCGCGTGCCCACGGGATACACCGACGGCCGTCGCGTGTGGCTCGAGCTCGCGGTCGTCGACGCCAGCGGGCGCGAGACGGTGCTCTCAGGTGCCTACGACATGGCGCAGGCGCACCTCGACGAGACCGACACGCAGCTGCGACTCTACGAGGCCGTTCCGGGCCGCGCGGGCATCGGGCGCGAGGAGCACATCGCACTGCACGACATCGTGGTCCGCGACACGCGCCTGCCGCCGAAGGGCTACCGCCCGCTGCCGGGCCACGAGCCCGTCGGCGTTGACTACTCGGGCGGCGCCGGCGGCGCGCTGCGCCACTGGGACGACGCGCGCTACGCCGTCACCCTCCCGGCCGGCCTGAGCGGCGCCGTCACGCTGCGCGTGCGAGCGCGCTACCAGGTGACCACGCGCGAGTACGTAGAGTTTCTCGCGCGCGAGAACCGCACCGACGACCGCGGCCGCGAGCTGCTCCGCCGCTACGAGGCCTCGGGCCGCGCGGCGCCCTACAACATGGCCGAGGCCACCGCGACGATCATGGTCGCCGGCGCGGCCGACGCGGGCGCGCCCGACGCGGGCCCCGTCGACGCGGGCCCGACCGACGGCGGCGTGACCGACGCCAACCTGATCGACGCGGGCCCCGGCCCCGTCGACTCGAGCGGCGGCTGCAACTGCGCCGCGCCCACGCGCGCGCCGGGCGCGCTCGCCGGGATGCTCGTCGCCGCGCTCGCGCTGCTGGGCTCGCGCCGCGCGCGCCGCCGCGCCAATGCTCGCGCGTAATCGACGGCGCTCCCTCCGCGGGGGGGGAGCGCGTGCGTGCATCGAGCGCCCTCAGCCCGTCGTGCTTCGCTGGAGGTGATTCTCCCCCGCGCGCGCCGCGAGGGTGGGGCCCTCGTCGAGCGTGGGGTCCGCCGGGCGGCGCACGTCACCAACGTACATCCACGTGCAGGCCGCGCGCTCGGGCGTGAGGTCAACGAGCATGAAGCCGTTGCGCGTGGCGTCGACGTACCGCATGTGCGGCATCGCGCGGTAGAGCGCCGCGGGGGCGACGGCCTGCACGAAGGGCAGCGGGGGCGAGCTGACCGCGGGCGTCACGAACTCGACGGCGACGGCGCCGCGGCCCGTAGCGGGGTCGTACGCGCGAGGCTCGTAGGGGTCTTCGGTGAGGTCCATCGCGAACGACGCATGGATGTCGCCGGTGAGCACCACTACGTCGGAGACGCCCATCGCGCGAACGCTTTCGAAGAGCCGCGCGCGCGCGGCGGGGTAGCCGTCCCACACGTCGAGGTAGTCGAAGTTGAACCCGCGAAACTGCCCCACCATCACCTGCTGCCCGATCACCTTCCACCGGGCTCGCGTGCGGGTCACCTCGGCCACGAGCCACCGCGCTTGATCGTCGCCGAGGAGCTCGCGGCGCGGGTCGGCCGCGGCCTGCCGTGAGGGCGGCTGCACGTCGCGACCCCACAGGCGCGTGTCGAGCATCACCAGGTGCGCGAGGTCGCCGAAGGCGAGCGCGCGAAAGATCCTCCCGTCGGGCTGCTCGCGCAGCGGGAGCCACTCCATGTAGGCCTTCGTGGCCGCCGCGCGCCGCGCGCTCCAGGGCCCCTCGGCGCCGGGCATGTGCTCCTTCGCGCCGTCGCGCCAGGTGTTGTTGGCGAGCTCGTGGTCGTCCCACACGACGACGAAGGGGTGCCGCGCGTGCGCCGCCTGCATGTCTGGGTCGCGGCGGCACTGGGCGTAGCGCGCGCGGTAGTCGGCGAGCGTCACCGTCTCGTGCGGCGGCTCGAGGCGCCGCGTGTTGCCGTAGTACCCGTCGGGGTACTCGTAGATGTAGTCGCCGAGGTGCACCACGGCGTCGAGGTCGTCGCGCGCCGCCATCGCGCGGTAGGCGTGAAAGTACCCCGCCGCGTAGTTGGAGCACGAGCACACCGCGAGGCGCACGCGCGCCGTGGGCCCCGTCGGCGCCGTGCGCGTGCGGCCCGCCGGCGAGGTGACCCCCACGCTGCGAAAGCGGTAGTGGTACGCGGTGCCGGGGGTGAGCCCCGCGGCGTCGACCTTCACGGTCCAGTCGCGCTGCGCCGCGGTGACCGCCTCGCCCGAGGCCGCGAGCGTGGAGAAGTCATCGCGCTCGGAGACCTCCCAGGCGACCGTGAGCGTCGCTGGGCGCGTACCCGCGCGGGGTGTGACGCGCGTCCATAGAATCACTGCGACGGGCGTCGGGTCGCCGCTCGCCACGCCGTGCTCGAACGTGGGCGGCATCGGCGGGCCCGGGTCGGGCGGGGGGGCGTCGGGCTGGGGCTCGCCGCAGCCCGCGAGGGAGAGCGCGGCGCCCGCGAGGTGCAAGAGGTCGCGTCGCGTGAGATCGATGGCCATCGGCGGTAACCTTTACCGCCCCAGGCGCCGCGGTGGCCAGCGCCCCCCGCGCGAACCTCAGCGCGCCATGCGCATCGGCGGCGGCGGCAGGGTGATGCGAATGCCCGTCGGGGGCGAGCTGCGCGTGGCCGTGAGCGAGCGCATCGCCGGGTCGCGCAGGCGCGAGGCCACCGAGGCCATCGACTGCGGGCGGTCGAGCGGGTCTTTCTCGAGGAGCTCGCGCACGATCGACTCGAAGAGCGGCGGGATGTCGTCGCGCGTCTCGGTGAGCGAGGGCGCAGGCTCGTGCACGTGCATCGCGACCGTCTCGCGCGCGGTCTCGCCCTCGAAGGGCCTGCGGCCCGCCACGAGTTCGAAGGCCAGCACGCCGAAGGCGTACACGTCGACGAGGTAGGCGTTGCCCGGCGCCGTGGTGCCCGTGATGGTCTCCGGGGCCATGTACTCGTAGGTGCCCACCACGGGCATACCGCGGAGCATCGAGCGCTCCGGCGCCACGATGCCGAAGTCGGTGAGCACCACGCGGTCGCCCACGACGAGCATCACGTTGGCGGGCTTCACGTCGCGGTGCGCGATGCCCGAGGCGTGCACGGCCGCGAGCACCTCGGCCAGCGGCGCGAGGATGTCGATCGCCTCGGCCACCGTGAACAGCTCGCCCTCGTCGTGGAGCGCGCTCATGTGCGACTCGAGGCTCTCGCCGAGGAGGCGCTCCATCACGAAGTACGGCACCCCGCGGTGCTCGCCGAGCGCGTACACGCTCACAACACCGTGGTGCCGCACCGCCGCGAGCCCCTGCGCCTCTTGCCGGATGAGCGCCCGGTCGAGGTGCGGGAACGCGGCCTTCAGCGCCACGCGGCGGTTGAGGTCGACGTCGTGCGCTTCGAACACCTGCCCCATGCTGCCGCCGCCGAGGAGGTCGCGGATCTCGTAGTGCCCGGAGACGAGCTCTCCGCGCGCAAACAACGGTTGCTTCATGTGAGCCACACCTCGACCCCTCTCAGCGCCCTCGGCGCGGGCGCGACCTTAACCACAGACTCCCCCATCGCGCGATGCGGGATCGTCGCCGCGCGCAGAGCTCTAGCAATCGGGGCGCGACTGTTGAAAATTTTCTACGGGCCGTTCAGCGCTCGTCGAGTATCGACTCGAGCGAGTGGCGCCCGCGCAGCGTCCACGGCTGCCCCACGGCGAGGGCCGCCGCGATCGAGGCGAGCGAGAGGGCGACGGAGAGCCCGCCCGCGACGCGCCACGCCGCCTCGCCGCGGCCGTCGGCGCGCGGTCGGAGGGCGCCCGACAGCATGAGCGCGAAGCCCGCGAGGCCGCCGCCGAGGTGGGCCTGCCAGCTCACGTGGGGCAGCATCGACACGGCCACCTGGAGCGCGAGGTTGAGCGCCGCGTTGCGACGAAACCCTGGCAAGAGGGCCGCGGGGAGCGTGTCGCCCGGTCGCAGCGCGAGCGCGAAGGAGACGCCCAGCATGCCCCAGAGCGCGCCCGACGCGCCCACCATGATGTGCGTCGGGCCCGCGAAGCACGCCGCCACGCCGCCGCCGATGGCCGACGCCACGAAGAGCCCCGCGAAGCGCCAGCGGCCCAGGAGGCGCTCGTAGAACGACCCGAGGGAGTACAGCGTCATCGCGTTGAAGGCCACGTGCTGGCCGTTGGCGTGGAGGAACGCGTACGACACGAGGCGCCACGGCTCGCGCGCGACGAGGCTCGGGGCGAGGGCGCCCATGCGAAGGTCGGTGACGATGCCGTGGTCGCCGAGGGCCCACTGCGCCGCGAAGAGCGCGGCGATGACCGCGAGCGCCGCCGTGGTGACCCTCGCGCTGCGCGACGAGAGCTGGTCTTGAAACGACGCGAGCTCGTCGGCCTGCGCGCGGCCCCGGCGCAGCGACGCGGCGACGCGCGCCTCGACGTCGGCCTCCGGGCGCAACGCGGGAACACCCTGGGTGAAGGCGCTCCGCAGCGCCTCGGCCACGCGCCGCGAGGTGTGGTCGACCTCGACGGCGCCCCCGTCGGAGACGCGCGTGAGGCCCAGCGTGCGGGCCGTCGCGCCGTGCGTACGCGCGCCGCGCACGGCGTCGCGGAGCGCCTCGGGGCCGCCGACGATCACCACGTCGACGACGTCGGCACCGGGCTGCGACCAGAGGTCGGCGGCCGACGCGACGAGGTCGTCGGGGCGCCACGCGGCCGCGTCGTACACGCACGCCACGTGGCTCGCGTCGAACCACAGGAGCTGCGCCGCGGGATGGCTCTGCCGCAGCGCGCCGCCCGCGTCGAGGAGCGCGAGCGCGGCGGCCTGGTACGCGGGCGCGTGGAGGAGGGCGTTCGCCATGGTGCGTGACCCTATACCGCACTCGCGGCGCGCGGGCGCGCGGCCTCGAAACCCGTTGACCCGCGCACGGGATCGCAACCAGAG
>CANMAT010000089.1 GCA_947494865.1 Deltaproteobacteria bacterium | reverse complement strand
CGAGCGGTCGCGCGCGAGCTGGTCGAGCACGTCGCGCGACATCGACACAAAGTCGGGGTCGTGCGCCACGTGGTCGCTGATTTGAAACCAATCGAGCGTGAGGCCGCTCTTGACGCTGAGGTAGTCGCGCGCCAGCTCTCCCAGCGAGTTCACCGAGGCCATCGCGATGGCGCCGTCGTGGTTGGCCATCGCGTTGAGGGCGACGTCGGAGAGCTGCTCGGTGCCGTCGGAGGCGGCCTGCTGCACGTTCTCAGCGCGCGCGCGGGCCAGCGTGAGGCTCGCGGGCGCGTCGGCCACCGCCGACATCGTCTCGCGACGGATTCGCGATACGATGTTCATCGGGTTCACGAAGTCGAACACGAACGCGAAGTAGGGCAAGAGCAGTAGGAGGCTCACGGTCATGAGCACGAGCGAGAGCAGCGTGGCCCGCAGTGGGTGGTGGCCGTGCTGCCACGTGAGAGCGACCCACGCGCTGTTGATGCCCGACAGCACGAAGAGGCCCATGACCGCGAAGTTGACCCTCGTCCGGAAGAACAGCTCCGTGATGCGGTGCGTGTAGCGGTTCGACGCGAGCTCGACGATGATCGCGACGACCGAGATGGCCACCCCGAGAATCGAGGTGACCACCTGTCCCACGTCGCTCAGGGCCTGCTGCCCGCGCTCGGATTCGAAGTGCGTGAGTAGGTAGAGCAGCCCCGGCGAGCCGGGGCGTGCGTCGAGGGCCCAAGAGAACAGCAGCAGCGCGACGGAGGCGCTCGCCAGCGCGGCCAGCGGCTGGAGCCACACCTGCAACGACCGTCGCACCGCGAGGGCGTGCGCCAGCTCTGCCGACGAGCGCCCCGCGGGGCCCGCGCGCGCGGTCGCCGTCTCGCGCGGTGCGCCGTCGTCAAGGGGCGCGTGATGCTCGGGGACCTCAGCGGACACGGCCGCGGAGTATCCACCGGTCGCGGCGCCGTGGGGAAGCGCCATGTGCGCCGTGCGATGAAGCCGCGGCGCGCCGAAGGCGGGCGGGGCCAACGCAGTCGCTCGCGAGACCCGATGGAGGGCGCGCGACGCGCTTGTGATCGCCCGGCGGAACTGAGACAGTTCGACGGGGCACTCCTATGCTTTACCGCAAGCAAAACACCGCACTCGCTACCTTGCTGGTCGCCGCGTCTCTCGCGCTCACGGCGCGAGACGCGCAGGCGATCATCAATCAGGTCGACGGCCAGATCGTGCCGACCGACCTCGCGCTGCAGAGCTGTCTGAACAAGGCATCGCTCGCCAGCACGTCGAACCCCGCGCCGGGTGAGGGGACCGGTGTGCTCGACTCCGTGGCCGACGCCGCCGTGTCGCCGCAGACCTTCGTGCCTGCGCCGCGCGCGAGCGACGGCCGCCGCATCGCTCAGTTCACCATGGTGGGTGAGGGCGCGGGGTACCGCAACCGCTTCGGCTGGTACAACGTGGGCGACTCCCCCTACGCGGCCGGCAGCCGGTCGGAGCTGTTCTCGTGCCGCGACGCCTTTCTCGGCGTGGGGTGCGCGTGCCCGTGCCCGACGGGGCCTCGCACGGTGGTGCCCGCCGCGAGCGCCTGCACCACGTGGGTGAACGCCAACATCACCGAGATCGACTTCGACTGCATGCAGCGCATGGGGCGGTGGCGCGGCGGACCGATCGCCTTCTACATCATGACCCCCGAGCTCGTCTCGGGCGGGCAAGACAACAACTGCGCCGAGCTCAACTCCACGCGAAACCGCGTCTACTCCACCGACAACTCGGTGAACGACGACGGCGACTACGTGCATTACCTCATCTACCGCTCGCGCACGTTTCCCAACGGATACTATTTCGGCTGGGAAGACCTGTTTCGCGGGGGAGACAACGACTTCGAAGACGCCCTGGTGCGCGCGATCGGCCTCGTGCCCACGTGCATCCCGGTGCCCGAGGTGTGCGACGGCGTCGACAACAACTGCAACGGCATGATCGACGAGGGCCTCGGCACCTCGACGTGCGGCGTCGGCGCCTGCACACGCACGGTGCCCGTGTGCAGCCTCGGCCGCCCGCAGACCTGCGCGCCCGGCGTCGCCAGCGCCGAGGTGTGCGACGGCATCGACAACAACTGCAACGGCTCCATCGACGAGGGCGTGACGCGCGCGTGCACCACGTCGTGCGGGGCGGGCACGCAGTACTGCTCCGCGGGCACCTGGGGCGACTGCGTAGGGCGCGCCGTGCCCACCGCCGAGCTCTGCGACAACGTCGACAACGACTGCAACGGCATGATCGACGACGGCCTCACCCGCACGTGCCGCACGGGCTGCGGCACGGGCATCGAGCGGTGCGCCGCGGGGGCATGGGGCGCGTGCACCGCGCCGCAGGCGGTCGCCGAGCTCTGCAACGGCGTCGACGACGACTGCAACGGCCTCATCGACGACCGGGTTGCGACGCGCCCCTGTACGGCCGCCGAGCTCGTGGGCCGCTGCGGCGCGGGCACCGCCCGATGCATCGGCGGGTCCTTCGTGTGCGACGCCCCCGCGGGGCGCGCCGAGGTGTGCGACGGCGTCGACAACGACTGCGACGGCGCGATCGACGACAGCGTGGCGGACGGAGGGCCGTGCGGCTCATCGCAGGGCGTGTGCCGCCAGGGGCGCTTCGTGTGCCGCATGGGGGCCTACGTCTGCGAGGGCGCGACGCGCGGCGGCGCCGAGACCTGCAACGGCGTCGACGACAACTGCAACGGCCTCACCGACGAGGGCGACCCCGGCGGCGGCGCGGCGTGCATGACCGCCGAGGGCGGCGAGCGCCTCTGCGCCGCGGGCGTGCAGCGCTGCCGCGATGGGCGACTGCGCTGCGAGGGCGGCACCGTCTCGCGCACCGAGGTGTTCAACTGCATGGATGACGACTGCGACGGGATGATCGACGAGGACATCCCCGGCGCCGGCGCGCTCTGCCCCGGCGGCGGCCGCTGCATCGGCTGCGGCTGCCGGAGCCCCTGCCTGAACGATGAGCTCTCGCGCTGCTCGATCGGGCTCGTGTGCAACTCCGACAACTTCTGCGTCCCGCCCCTCTGCGGCGGCGTGCTCTGCACCGACACGCAGGTGTGCGTGAGCGACCGCTGCGTCGATCAGTGCGCCGCCCTCAACTGCGAGGCCATGGGCCGCGTCTGCCGCCGCGAAGGCGCGTCGGTGCGATGCGTCGCCAACACCTGTTATGAGAACCCCTGCACGGGCCTGCAGCTCTGCCGCAGCGGTGCGTGCGTGAACAACGGCTGCGCGGCGATGCGCTGCCCCGCGGGGCAGTTCTGCCGCCCCGACGCAGCGGGCCGAGCGGCCTGCGTGGGCAGCTGCGGAGACGTGCGCTGCGGGGCCGGGCAGTCGTGCCTCGACGGACGCTGCACGGGCGATCCGTGCGCCGGCGTGGCCTGCATGTCGGGGCAGGTCTGCCGCGTCCTCGAGGGCCGCGCCCGCTGCGAGAACGACGCCTGCGCGAACGTGGGCGTGCCCGCGGGGCGCGTGTGCGTGAACGGGGCGATCGTCGACGACCCTTGCGCGGGGGTCACGTGTCCTGGCGCTCCGAACGTGGTGTGCCGCGCGGGCCAGTGCGTCGACCCTGCGATCACCACGGTGCAGCGCGACCGCGTGGTGGGGTCGGGCGGCGCGTGCAGCGCGCGTCCCGGTGTCGGCGGCGGCGGTCTCGGCGCGTTCGTGGCGGCGTTCGTGCTCGCGGCGACGCTCTCGCGGAGGCGCCGTGCTTGGGCCTCTCGCGGGGTCGGAGGTGCGCGATGAAGGCCTCCCTCCTCGCGGCCCTCGGGCTCGTGGCGCTCTCCCTCGGCTGCGACGCCGACCCGTACTGCCTCAACTGCGAGTTCGATGCGTCGCGCGTCGATGCGCGCGTCGACGTGGCTCCCCGCGACGTCGGCGGCGCCGAGGCCTGCACGCCCTCGGGCATGGAGATCTGCGACGGGCGCGACAACAACTGCAACGGCCGCGTCGACGAGGGCTTCGACACGGCGACGGACCCGCTCAACTGCGGCCGGTGCACGAACGACTGTCGCAGGCCGCACAGCATTCCATCGTGCGTGACGGGCGCGTGCCAGGTTCGCCAGTGCGACTCGGGCTGGTACGACCTCGACATGAACGCCGACAACGGCTGCGAGTACGCGTGCACACCGACGGGCGTGCGCGAGCTCTGCGACGGCCGCGACAACGACTGCAACGGCCTCGTCGACGAGGGCTTCGACCTCCGGAGCGACCGCGGCAACTGCGGCCTCTGCGGCAACGTCTGCGTGTTCGCGCAGTCTGAGGCCGCGTGTGTGATGGGCGCGTGCCGCATGGGCGCCTGTCGTGCAGGCTCCGTCGACCTCGACCGCGACCCTTCGAACGGCTGCGAGTATTCGTGCGTCCCGTCGGGGCCCGAGGTGTGCGACGGCCGCGACAACGACTGCAACGGCCGTGTCGACGACGGCTTCAACACCATGACCGACCCGCTCAACTGCGGGTCGTGCGCGCGGGCGTGCTCGAACATGGGCGCGCGGCCCTCGTGCGTGGCGGGCGCCTGCACGCTCCCGGCGGGCGCGTGCCTCCCCGGCTTCGCGGACATAAACCGCGACCCCGCCGACGGCTGCGAGTGGCGCTGCGGCGACCCGACCACCGGGCGCACCGGTCCCGAACAGTGCAACGCGCGCGACGACGACTGCAACGGCCTCATCGACGACGGCACCGTGGCGGGCGTGGGCGACGCCTGCGGCCCCTCTGCGATGGGGGTGTGCCGCCGCGGCGCCCAGGTGTGCGAGCGCGGCGTGCTGCGCTGCGTGGGGGCCACGACGCCGGGCACCGAGTTCTGCAACAACCTCGACGACGACTGCGACGGCGTGGTCGACGACGCCCCCGCCGGGGGCTCGCTCCCGGGCACGGGGCCCGCGACCCTGTGCGGCAACAACGTGGGCGCGTGCGCGTTCGGACGCTTCGCCTGCGTGGGCGGCGCGGTGGTCTGCACGGGCGAGACGGGGCCGTCGACGGAGGTGTGCGACGGCGTCGACAACGACTGCGACGGGCGCATCGACGAAGACCTCGTGACGCCGCCGGCGGGCTTTCGCTGCAACCGTCGCGGCACCGAGACCGCCGGCGCGTGCGGCACGGGCGGCGGCGTGCGGCCCTTCTGCGGCGGCGCGGGCGGCTGGCGATGCACCTATCCGCCGACGTACCGCGACCTCGATCAAGAGGCGCTCTGCGACAGCATCGACAACAACTGCGACGGCGTCGTCGACGAGGGCTGCCTCCGCACCTTCGGCACCGAGGCGCGCCTCGACCGCGTGGCCGTGGCCAACTCGATTCAGCCCACGATCACGGGCTCGGGCCGCGGCGTGGGGGTGGCCTACCTCGACCGGCGCAACGGCGGGGCCGACATCTACTTCGCGCGCTCGCTCGACAGCGGCTTCTCGTGGTCGCCCGACGTGCGCCTCGACACCGACGTCGCCGGGGCCTTCGACAGCGTGCAGCCGGCCCTCGCGTGGTCGGGCGCCGACGTGTTCTCGGCGTGGGGCGACTTCCGCGGCGCGGTCGACCCCGTCGATTTTCGGCAGGCGTTCAGCAGCGCGTCGACCTCGAGCGGGCTCACGTGGAGCACCGACCGCCGCGTGAACCCCGCGCAGAACGACGACTCGTTCAACCTCCACCTTCAGGTTACGCCCAGCGGCGTCGTGGCCGTGTGGGAGGCGATCTACAACACGGTCCGCGGCCGTCACATCTGGTCGTCGATCTCGCGCGACCGCGGGGCCTCGTGGGGCGCCGTGACGCAGGTCGACGCCGCGCCCACCTCGGCGGTCGCCTCGACGCCCGACGTGGCCGTCGGGGTGGGCAGCCGCGTGTACGTTGTCTGGCGCGACAGCCGCAGCGGCAGCCCGGACATCTATCTCCGCGTGTCGACCGACGGCGGCGCCACCTGGGGTGCTCGCGACGTTCGCCTCGACACCGACCCCGCTGGCGCGCACGCGAGCGAGGAGCCCAGCGTGGCGGCCGACGCGGCGGGCAACGTGTACGTCGCCTGGCAGGACGTTCGTACGGGTACCTCGTATGACATCTATGGCAACCGCTCGACCGACAACGGCGCGACCTGGCTCTCTACCGACGTGCGCGTCGACACCGAGATGTTCAACCAGGACTCGATTCGTCCCACGGTGCTCGCGCTCCCGGCGCGCACCGTCGCTGTCGTGTGGGAAGACCGCCGCTGGGGTCTCCCGACGCCCTATGCGAACCGCAGCACCGACGCGGGCGCCACGTGGGGCGCGAGCGACGTGCAGGCCGTCGGCGGCCGTCCCGGTCAGTTTCGCACCTACGACGTGACCGCCGCGGCGGTGGGCAGCACGGTCTTCGCGGTGTGGGCCGACGACCGCTCGGGCGCGCTCGACATCTGGGGCAACTACTCGCTCGACGGCGGCGGGATCTTTCAGCCCGTCGCCCTCCGCTTCGACGCCTCGACCGCGGGCTCGAGCGCCAGCAGCACGCCCGCCGTGTACGCCACCACCGAGGCGGGCGCGCCCATTCTTCACGTGACCTGGGTCGACCGCCGCGCCGACAACGTCACGGGAGACATCTACTATCGCCGCTTCACGCGATAGCCTCTTCACCCCGCAGCCCCTCTCCCGGTGCTTCGCAATGAGCCTTGATTTTCAAGGCGCGCACGTGGCGTGTCGCGGCGCCCGGCCCGGCGCACGCGTACACCTGGAGGGCGTCGGCGGCGCTGGGCGACGACATGTGGTTCGCGCCCGAGTTCGGGCAGCACGGGTACGCGCTCTTCGACCTCTACGGCGCGAGCGCGTCGGGGCGCGGCGACCTTCACGTGAACTTCAACACCGAGACCCTCTACGTTGGGCTCGAGCGGCTGCGCCCGGGCACCGACCGCGTCGAGCTCGGGGTCGCGGTGCGCCTCGAAGGGGCCTACGCGGGCGTGCTGCCCGACTGGTACCAGGGCGCTCGCTCGCAGCGCGGGCGGGGCTTCTTCGCGAGCTACGCGCAGGCCTTCGCGTCGGCGAAGTGGCTCCCCGGCGGCGACCACTCGGTGGAGCTCGTGCTCGGCGGGCGAGCGTGGCTCTTCGCGCGCGCCGACGGCGTGACCCGCGACGACCTCACGCTACCCGTCGACACGTGGGTGTTCGAGCCGCGCCTTCGCTACACGTTCTGGCACCTGCGGAGCGACTCCGATGCGTGGCGCCCCCACGTGCTCTTGCCGCGCTTCACGGGCTTCGCCGCGGGCGTCGAGCTCGGGGCCGACGTGCGCGACGACACGTCGGCGTGGGGCGCGGTGGGCGGGCGCGACGACGGGCGCAACCGTCCGGCTACGGTGATCTTGATGGCACGTCAATGGCTTCGCGCGGGCCTGCCGCTCGGGGCTCGCGTGCGGCTGCAGGTCGAAGAGTTTGCGAGCTGGGGCGCCGGCGAAGACGACCTCACGCGCGTCCGCGCGGGCGGGATGAACCCGTACGTGGTGCCCGTTCCCGGGCTGCCGTGGCCTGCGCTCCTGTGCGAGCGCCTCGTGGCCGCGCAGGCGTCGGTGCACGTGCGACCGTCGCTGCGCGCCGAGCACGAGCTCGGCGTGGCCGTGAGCGCGGGAGCCTTCAACGACGTGCGCCGCGTAGGCGCCCTCATGTCGTTCGACGCCGCGGGCGGCGCGGCTCTCTTTACCGACCTGCGCTTCGGGCGGTGGAACGTGCACGCCCGCGGAGGGTGGGCGTTCCCGACGTCGTGGCTCGAGCGGCCCAACGTGTCGGCCCTCGTGGCGCTCGGGGTGCGCCTGCTCTGAATCGCGCCGATCGGTCGGCTTGCGTGTAGTCTCCGCGCCCCGAAGAAGGCACCGAGCTATGCGCATCGAGATCAACCCCGAACACCCCGAGCCTCGCAAGATCGCCCGCGCCGTGCACGCGCTCCGCAGCGGAGAGTGCATCGCATACCCGACGGACACCGTGTACGGCCTCGGGTGCAGCATCGACGACAAGCACGCCATCGAGTCGCTGTATCTCATGAAGCAGATGCCGCGCACGCAGCCCCTGGCGCTCGTGGTGCCCGACCTCTCGGGGATCTCACGCTTCGCCGTGGTGCAAGACTTTCACTACCGGTTTATCAAGCGCCTCGTGCCGGGGCCCTACACCTTCATTCTCGAGGCGACGCGCGAGGTGCCGAAGCTCTTGATGATGAAGCGCAAGACCATTGGCATTCGTGTGCCCGCGCACCCGATCCCCGTGGCGCTCGCGAAGGAGCTCGGCGCGGCCATCGTGTCGACGACGGCGTCGCACCCTGCCGACGGCGAGGAGGCCCTGCAAGACCCCGACGTGATCGACGATCGGTTTCCCACCCTCACGATGGTGCTCGACGGAGGATGGGGCGCGGTCGATCCGAGCACGGTGATCGACCTCACCACGCAGGAGCCGCGGCTCGTGCGCGCGGGTGCCGGGATGGACCTCATCGAGCAGGCCTTCGGCATGCGCAGGCCCTTCGAGGCCGATGAGTGAGGGCGGCGTGAAGCCCTCGACGGCCCTCGCCGCTGCGCTCGCCGCGGGCGTGGTGTGCGCGGGCGCGGGCTTCGCGGGCGGCTGGTACGCGTCGGCGCGGCGGGCTCCGCGCCCAGCCGTGATGCGCGACGTGACGGAGGATCGCAACCACGACGGGCGCCCCGACCGCTGGGTGGAGCGCGACGCGCGGGGGAGGCCCGCGAAGGTGCGCGACGACCGCGACTACGACGGCTTTCCCGAGCGCACGGAGATCTACGTCGACGGGCGGCTGAACCGCGTCGACTATGACTCCGACCACGACCGCTTGTACGACAGCACCGACCAGCTCGGGAGCCACGGGGGTGTGCTCTTCGTGATGACCGATCGCAACTGGAACACGGTGCCCGAGCGCTGGGTGCACCTCAACGCGCGCGGTCAGATCAGCAGCGAGTGGATCGACGCCGACGAGGACTCGGCGCCCGAGCGCTCGCGCACCTTCGACGCCGCGGGGCGCCTCACCGAGGAGGGCATCGACGCCGACGGCGACGGGCTCTTCGAAGAGCTGCGCACGTTCAACACCCGATGGCCCGCGGGGAGCGGCCCGCTGCGCATCGAGCGCGACGAGGACCGCGACGGCGTGAACGAGCGCCGTGAGAGCTATACCGTGACAGGCCTGCTGCGGTCGTCGAACGACGATACCGACGGCGACGGCGTGCGCGATCACATCTCGCTGTTTCGCCCCGATGGATTTCTGCGCAAGGAGGGCTACGACCGCGACGGCGACGGCTTCTTCGAGAGCTGGCGCTTCCCCGTGGCCGGAGCTCCGTCGCGCGCGGGCTACGACGACGACGAGGACTACGACATCGACCGGTGGGATCCGCCGGGGGCGCCGGAGCGCTGGTGCGCGGCGCGCTGCGCGGTGGGCCCGAGCGGCGACGGGGGCGTGTCGCCGGGGGCCGCTCCTGTGCGATGATCCGCAGCCGTGGTGCAGAGCACGGCCGCCGATCGCGCGTTGACGATGTTCGAGGCGTTTCTACGCCACGCGCGCGGTTCGAACGAGGCGCCGACCGCGGCGCACCGCGCGTCGCCCGCCCGCGCCGCGCCGCCCCCTCCGGGCCCCGCCGCGCGCGAGTCGGACGAGGCGCTCGACGGCGAGGTCACGCGCGTGGCGCCGATGCCCACGCGGCCCGCCGTGACGACGTCGCTCCCGACGTGGGACGATAGCACGGAGGAGAGCGCGGGGCCCCTCGCGGCGCGCGCGCCCGTCGAGGAGCGCACGGATCTCTCGGTGAAGCTCCCGCTCGCGCCCGCTCCGGTGCACGCCTCGCACGTCGAGGAGCGCTCCATCATCGTCGATGAGGACTCGCT
>CANMAT010000088.1 GCA_947494865.1 Deltaproteobacteria bacterium | reverse complement strand
GCGAGGCCGTGCGTGGCGCCCTCGAGCGCGGCGCCGCAGGCCTCGAGCGTGTTGCGCGTGGGGTTGCCGCTGCGGCTGTAGTCGTAGCCCTTGTGATTGCCCGGACCCTCTTGCGCGAAGGTGCTCGAGAGCACGATGGGCGTCATCACCGCGCCCGACACGGGGTCGGGGTGCTGGCCCGCGTGGATCACAAGCGTCTCGAGCTTCACCGCCCGGCGTTATCTCCGAACGCCCCGCGAAAGACAAGACCGCCCGAGAAAACCCCTTACGCGTCGCGCAGGAGGGCCATCACGGCCTCGGCGACGCCGCCGCCCGTGACGTGCGTGGCCACGAGGCGGTCGGTGGCGTGCTCGGCCACGTGCTCGGGGCTCTGCCCCATGGCGAAGGAGCGCCCGGCCCAGCGAAACATGGGGATGTCGTTGACCCAGTCGCCCACCACGGCCACCTCGTGGGCTTCGAAGCCGAGGCCGCTCGCCACCTCGGCGAGGCCCGTGGCCTTGTCGTGGCGGGCGCTGCGTACGAGGAGCGTCCAGGTGGCGCGCTGCGCGTCGACGGGGAAGCGCACCGCCAGGAGGTGCTCGCCGTGCTCGGACTCGACCTTCGTGTGGGCGAGCTTCACCGCGTCGTGGGAGCCCAGCGCGACGGCCATGGTGACGCCATCGCGGCGCGCCCACGCGTGCGACCCGGGCAGGCGCGTGTGAAGGGTGACCGACGGCGACCAGGTGCCGATGTACCCGACGTGGTCGCGGCCGTGCTCCTCGCCGTGGATCTCGTCGTGGAGGAACCAGAACGACGCGAGCCCGTGCGCCCCCGCCGTGTGGGTGAACCACTCGATGTGGCGCGCCTCCATCGCGCGGCTCGTGAGGGCGCTGCCCGTCGCAGGATCAACGATCACCGCCCCCTCGGCGCACACCATCGGCGTGGTGATGGAGAGCGCCGCCGCGGCGGGCATGGCCCCGAGCGCGATGCGCCCCGTGGCGATGGTGACCGCGATGCCGTGGTCGCGGGCGCGGGAGACGGCGTCGAGGTCCCACTGCGAGATGGTGCCGTCGGCGCGGTAGAGGGTGCCGTCGAGGTCGAGCGCGAGGAGGCGGGGACGCGGAGGCATCAGAACCTACCTGCCACGCCGAGCGTCGCCGCGCCGGGCGCGAAGGCCGCGTGTACGAACAAGCTCTGCCGCTCGGGCGCCTCGCGCGCGAAATACAGAACCGTGGCGAGCACCCCGAGCGAGGCCCCGGTGACCGTGAAGATCATGGGGGGCGTGCTGTCGTTGGAGCCCGGTCGCTGCGTGGCGAACATGGCCACCCCGATGGCCGTGCTCGCGATCGCGCCGCCCGCGACGCCCCAGAAGACGCCGTCGGCGCGGCCGCGGCGCCGCGAGATGTCGGCCAGCTCGGCGCGCGCGCCGCGGAGGCGGGTGAGAATGCGCTGCGTGCGCGCGCGCTCGGCCTCGTCGGTGGCGGTGGCGAGGTGCCGCGTGTAGGCCACGATGGCGTCGTCGATGTGCCCCATGCGCTCGAGCACCATGCCGAGGTTCAACAGCAGGTTGGTGCCTGCGGGGTCGAGCGTGTACGCGCGCTCGAGCTCGACGACGGCCTCGCGGTAGCGCCCCGCCGCGTAGAGGGCGCGGCCCCGCTCGTAGCGCACAACGGCCTGCTCGCGGCTCGACGCCCCTGGGCGCGCGGTGGCCGTGCGCGCGGCGGGCGTGGCGACGGGTTCGGGGTCGGCGTCGGTCTGCGGCGCCGCGGTCTGCGCCGAGGCCGACGAAGCCCACGCGAGGAGCGTGGCGGTGAACACTGCGGTCGGGAGCCCGGTGCGACGCATAGAGGGCGCGGATCATACGCACCCCCCCGCCATACCGGAAGCGTCGCAAGCGAGACACGCGACGGTGTACCGTGCGCGCACCCATGATCCGTTGCCGTTGTGTCTTCGTGTGCGCAGCCCTCTTCGCAAACGCTGCGGTCGCTACGCGCGCGAGGGCCCAGGGGCTCCGCGACGAGCTCTCGATGCCGGGCGTCTCGTCGGCCTCCGTGGCGGGCGCCGAGGCCGCGCGCGTGAACCCCGCGGGCCTCTCGGTCGCGCGCGCGAGCTCGCTGCGCCTCACGCACGTGAACGACGTGGGCGCGCGCACCACGGCGCTGCGCGGCGAGAGCCTCACGTGGTCGACGCCGCTCCCGCTGGGCTTCGCCGTTTCGCTCGGCGCGTCGTGGGTGCGTCCCGTGGTGAGCGACGTCTCCGCGGGCGCGTACGGCACCGCCGAGGTGGGCCTCGCGTACACCCTTCAACGCTCGCTGCTCGTGGGTGTACGGTGGCGTCTCTTCGCGGGCGGCAGCGACGCCGTCGACAGCAGCTCGGCCCTCGACGTGGGCGCCCTGTGGCGCCCGTCGGCGTACTTCATGGCGGGCGCGGTGATGCGCGGCGCGGTGGGTCCTCGGAGCGCGGCGCACGGCCTCGACCGCGCGCTCGTGGGCGGCCTCGCGCTGCGCCCGACGGGCACCGACGCCCTCACGCTGGGCGCCGACGTGGTGGTGCCGTGGGGCGGCGACGTGGGGGCGCGCGCGGTGGCCCGCGTGGCCGTTCCGTACGTGGGCTATCTGCGCGCGGAGGGGACGTACGACTTCGACCGCAACGACTGGCGCGCGGGCGCGGGGCTCGACGTGGTGTGGGGCCGGGCGCGCGCGGGCGGCGGCGGCTTCGCGGGCGACGGCGACGCGGCGGGTTACGTGGCCTCGGTGGGGTGGGACGGCGATCGGAGCCCGGTGGGCGTTCCCGACCGCGCCGTGTCGGTGACGGTGCCCATGGACGATGCCCCGGGCGCGCGCGCGATGGTGCGTCTGTTGTGGCGCCTCGAGCGGCTGCGCCGCGACCCCGCGGTGCGGGCGGTGCTCTTCGCGCCGCGCGACGAGGTGGGCGGGCTCGCGCACGCCGAGGAGCTGCGCGAGGCCTTCAAGCGCCTTCAGCGTAGAGGGATTCGCGTGGCGTGCCACCTCACCGAGGCGACCGCGAGCACGTGGTACGCGTGCGCCGGCGTCGATCGCGTGACCGTCGACCCCGCGGGGGGCGTTCGCATCGCGGGCCTGCGCACCGCGCGCTACTACCTCGGCCCCGCGCTGTGGAACCTCGGCGTTCGCACCGACTTCGTGCGCATCGGCGACTGGAAGAGCGCGCCCGAGCAGTTTACCCGCGAGGGGAGCACGGGGCCCGCGCGCGAGCAGGAGGAGCGCATCCTCGACGACTCGCTCGCCAACCTCGTGGCGGGCGTGGCGCAGAGCCGCGAGGTGACGCCCGAAGAGGCGCGCACGATCATTACGGGCGGGCCCTACACCGCGCGCGAGGCGAGGGCGCGGCTCATGGTCGACAACGTGGCGGGCCTCGAGGCCAGCGAGCGCGCGCTCGCCGTCTCGGTGGGCGCGGCCGAGGTGGACTACGAAGATTACGTTCCGGTGCGCTCGCGGCGGTGGAGCAGCGGGCGCTCGATCGCCGTGGTGCTCATCGACGGTGACATCATGGAGGGCGAGAGCAGCACCGTTCCGCTCGTGGGGATGCACCGCTCGGGCGATCGCACGGTGATCGAGGCGCTGCGCGTGGCCGCGGCGGACCCGCGCGTGGGCGCCATCGTGCTGCGCGTCGACTCGCCGGGCGGCAGCGCGCTCGCGAGCGACCTCATCTGGCGCGCCGTGGCGCAGGCCGCGCGGCGCAAGCCCGTGGTGGCGTCGTTCTCGCGCATCGCCGCGTCGGGCGGGTACTACGTGGCCGCGGGCGCGCGGGAGATCATCGCCGACCCGTCGTGCCTCACGGGCTCCATCGGGATCTTCTACGGCAAGGCCGACATCGCCTCGCTGCTCGGTCGCCTCGACGTGCACGTCGAGCTGTCGCGCCGCGGCGAGCGCGCCGACATGGAGAGCATTTTTCGCCCCTATCGCCCCGAGGAGCGCGTGTTTCTCGCGGGCAAGATCGGCGAGTTCTACAACCTCTTCGTGTCGCGCGTGGCCGCGGGGAGGCACCGCGACGCGACCGCCATCGACGCCGTGGGCGAAGGGCGCGTGTGGAGCGGGACGCGCGCCGTCGAGGCGGGCCTCGTCGATCGCACGGGCGGGCTCATGACCGCGCTCGAGCGCGCGCGCGTGCTGGGCGACCTGGGCGAAGACTACGAGCTCGTGGAGCTTCCCGGTGAGGCGGGGGGATTGGTGCAGACGGTGGCGCGGCTGCTGGCCGACGACACCACGCAGCCGCCGTCGTTGATGGCGCAGGTGCTGTCGCGCTCCGAGGTGCGCGCGCCGGTGGGGTGGCTGCTCAGCGTGGCGGCCGCGACGGGTACGCCGATGGCCATGACCGACTGGCCCGTGATCGTGCCGTAGGGGGCTAGCGGCCGCTCAAGAGCATCATCAGCCCGCTGATGCTCACCATCAAGATCACCACGGCGAGCACCACGACCACCCAATCGAAGGTGCCCTTGCGCGTCAGCGGCTTCGCCGACACGAGCGCGGGCTTCGCCGACACCGCGGCGGGCGCTTCGGACACCGTCGTGTCGCCCTCGGTCGCTGCGGGCGCGGGGGCCTCTTCGGGGGGCGCCTCGGGCTCGGGCGGAGGCGCCGCGGGCTCGAACGTTGGCAGCTCGGGCACGGGCTCGTCGGCGCCCGTCTCCATCGCGCGCAATAGCTCTTCCGTCGGGTCGTGGTAGCGCAGCGCGGTGCGCCCTACGGTGAACTCGTCGCCGTGACGGAGCCGTCGCTCGGGCATGCCGCGGTCGCCCATCACGATGCCGTTGCGGCTGCCGAGGTCGCGCACCGTGACGCCCTCGTGGTCGCGCAGAACCTCGGCGTGCTGCTTCGAACACTCGCGGTCGTCGAGGAGCACCTCGCAGCCCGGCTCGCGGCCGATGAGAACGCGCGACGGCGCGGGAGGGAGCATCCATGCTGCGCCGGCCTGCTTGCCCGTGAGGAGCACGAGGCGCGGCGGCGCGGCCTCGTCGCTCTGCGTCGAGAGCGCGTTGAGGAGCAGCCGTCGCGCGAGGGTGGCCGTGCGCTCGGGCGGATCGGGGCGCGCGATCACGACGCTCACGCGCAGGGTGAACTGGCCCGCCGCGATGACGTCGCCGTCGTGGAGCTGCTTGCGGCGGCCGAGGGGGAGGCTCTGGCCGTTGACGCGCGTGCCGTTGGTGCTCCCCTCGTCGACGATGAACACCTCGTGCTTGTCGCAGTGGAGCACGGCGTGCTGCTCGCTCACCGAGCGCGCGGGGAGGCGCACGTCGGCGTGCGCGCTGCGCCCGATGACGATGCGCGGGAGGTCGAGCGTGATGGGTTGAGGTTCACGCCCCGCGGACGAGACGATCAACGTTACCGCCACGCAGCGGGCCGTAGCCCATGCGCGCCACGAAGGTCAACTTCGCGCGGTGCCCGCGGCGGTGCGCGGCGGTGACGGAGAACTCGCTGCCGAAAAGTAGACGGGTCATTGCGCGGCGTCGCATAGGCGGACGCAGCGCAGCACTGAGAGGTGCTCCCAGAGCGGGGAGAGATGCCCCCGTGGTGTGTGACGCCTCTGCGTTGAGGCGACACGCACCGCGGAGCGGGCGGACGCCCCCCTGCGCGAGCGGCTCCCCCACGCGGCGCAATTCCTGTTGGCACACGGAGGCAAAGTAGAAGTCATGGGCATCACCTCTTCTTCGGCGGACCGGCGCGATCCCGGCGCCCCGCGGCGAGCGATTCGCGCCACGGTCGATCTCACCCCCGACGACGAGGGCGAGAACTGGCAGGCAGACGCCATCGACCTGTCGATGACCGGAATGGCGATGCGCGGCAACGTGCTCCCCGAGGTGGGTGAGCAGCTGTCGTTGATGTTCATGCAAGACGGCTCGTCGAGCGTGGCCGCGCGCGGCGAGGTGGTGTGGGCGCTCGACAAGGGCCCCAACGCGGGCGCCTTCGGCGTGCGCTTCACGGACGTTCCGGCCGCGGCCGAGCAGTCGCTGCGGCGCATGCTCGACCTGAAAGATGACGTGATGGTCGCCGACGTGAAGCTCCCCCCCGACGATGCGCGCGTGAAGCTGTTTATTCACGGCATGGACGCCCCGCTGCGCGCCCGCGTGCGCTCGACCTCGCAGGGCGAGATCGTGGTCGGCAGCGACCTGTCGTTCCTGAAGCTCGGCGACAAGGTAGACGTCGACGGCGCGGGCACCAAGGTGACGGGCGTGATCGAGGGCGTGCAGGTCGAGGTCGACGCGAAGACCCGCGTGCCGCGCCTGGTGCTCTCCATCGACCTCGGCGGCAAGAAGAAGAAGGTGGAGCTCGGTAACGCGCCCACCATGTTCGCCGAGACTCCGCGCGTGTCGGAGCCCGAGATCGCGCCGCTCAAGCCCGCCCGCGTGGCCCCCGCGCGCGAGCCCGCGAAGCCCCGCGTGGCGCAGGCCACGACGGTGCTCCCGGCCGACGACGCGCCCGTCGCCGTGATCTCGCAGCACGACGCCGAGGTGTCGTACACCGACGAGGACTCGGCCCCGGGCTGGCTCACCCAGGGCGTGCGCTCGGTGCGCGGCGCGATGGATCGCGTGAGCGAGAACGCCGGCCCCGGCCTGCGCCGCGCCTTCGACGCCGTGGGCGGACTCAAAGACCGCATCGTGCGCCGCGGCGCCGAGGCCAGCGACGCGGGCGAAGACGCCGCACGCAAGAACCTCCGCCCGCAGCACCCCGAGGCGAGCGACGCCGACGGCGCCGTGGTGACCAACCCCGGCAAGCGCAACCGCAAGGTGGGCCTCTACGCCGCGGTGGGCGTGGTGCTCGCGGCGGGCATCGTGGCGTACGCCTCGTCGAGCGGCCCTGCGGTCGAAGCCCCGCGCCCGCAGGTGGCGGTGAGCAGCGACGCCGGTGTGAGCGCCGACCCCAACGCGCCGGACCTGAGCGCCGTGACCGACCCCAACGTGCCCGCGGACCCGAACGCGGTGGGGGAGCTCGCGGCGGGTGATCCGTCGCTGCAGGCCGAGCCCGGCGAGGGTGTGCCCGAGCAGCCCGAGCCGCGCTGGGTCGGCGGTCGCCGTCGCTCGGCCGACCTCGCCGCCGCGGCCTCGAACGCCGACGGCCAGGGCGAGGCCCCGGTGATTCAGAACGCCACGCAGCGGTCGGCGCGGTTTCTTCCGCCGGCGCTCCAGCGGCCCGCGCCGATGGGGCAGCGCCAGGCTCTTCCGATGCCGCGCGCGGTGCAGCCCGCGGGCCTCAACGTGGCCCAGGGGCCCGCGCGCCCGGTGGTGTTCGGCAACCCCGCGGTGCGCACCGGAACCGTGCTCCGCCTGCGCATGAACGGCCCCGTCGCGGCCATTCAGGGCGTCGGTGCGCGCGGCGCGCAGATCGTGCTCACGGTGCCCGGTCGCCACTCGCTCGACATGGCCGCGCCCTTCGTCTCGCAAGACCCGCGCATCGCCGGCGCGGGCGTGCTCAACGGCGCCGCGGGGGCGAGCCTCACGCTGCGCTTCCGCGAGGCCGCGCCGCCCTTCGTGGCCCGCTCGCGCGGCAACATGCTCGAGATCACGCTCGCCCCGACGCCGGGCTCCGCGCCGATGCGCGCGGGCGTGCGCCCCTCCGTCGTGATCGGCGCCCGCTCGCTCCGCTGACCCGCCCATCTCCCCTACGGCATTGATCCCGTAGGGGAATTCACTGCATCCAAACTCCCGAGTTGCCACCGAACGGTGGTATAGGAGCAGCGCGACCGATGGCTCCGGTACCCGACCGACCGAGCGCCCGGAGTGGGCCCGACGTACCGCGTCTCGGTCGTTACCGGGTGTGTTACCGCATCGCCCAGGGCGGTATGGCCTCGGTGTACCTCGCCCGTCTCGACACGACGGTGGGCTTCAGCAAGTGGGTCGCGCTGAAGATCATTCACCCCAACATCGCCACCGATGAGCGCTTCCTCGCGATGTTCCTCGACGAGGCGCGGCTCGCGGCGCAGCTCGATCACCCCAACCTCTGCACCGTGTTCGACTTCGGCGACGAGGACGGCACCTTCTACATCGCCATGGAGTACCTCCACGGCGAGACGCTGGGGGCCGTAGCGCGCCGCGCCTGGGGGGCGCAAGGCTCGCTCCCGCTGGACCTCGGTGTGCGCGTGGTGGCCGACGCCGCGCGGGGCCTCCACGCCGCCCACGAGATGCGCGACGTCGACGGCTCGCTCGCCAACGTGGTGCACCGCGACGTGTCGCCCGAGAACCTCTTCGTGACCTACACGGGCACCTCGAAGACGGTGGACTTCGGCGTAGCGCGCTCGAACGTGCAGGAGCACGAGCGCACCGCCACGGGCGAGCTCAAGGGCAAGCTCGCGTACATGTCTCCCGAGCAGCTCCACGAGCGCAACGTCGACCGCCGCACCGACGTGTGGGCGCTCGGCGTGGTGCTCTGGGAGGTGACCGTGGGGCGCAGGCTCTTTCGCCGACAGACCGACGCGCAGACCGTGTTCGCCATTACGCGCGACCCGATCACGCGCCCGTCGCGGCTGCGCGAGGGGTATCCGCCCGAGCTCGAGGCCATTGTGCTGCGCGCCCTCGAGCGCGACAAAGAGAAGCGCTACGCCACCGCGCTCGACCTGTCGCGCGCGCTCGAGGCGTGGCTGAACAGCACCGGCCACGCCACGGGGGTGAGCGAGGTCGGCGAGTTCATGCACGCGCTCTTCGCCGACCAGATCGCCTGGCGCGACCGCTACCTTCGTAAGGGCGACGCGCCCTTCGAAGACCTCATTTCACAGTGGCAGTCGGCGCCGCGCACCTCCATCGAGGTGGCCGACGCCAACACGATCGCCATGGGCATCGGCATCCCCGGCCCCGACGCGGGCGATGACCCCACGCGACTGCGCGATGCGCCGCGCGCGCTCGCCTCCGTCGACGACGAGCTGCGCGACCTGCCCACGCGCGCCATGCCGCCGCGCGCCGCCGACGAAGACGCGCAGGTGATTCCCCTCACGCGCCGCGCGGTCACCTCGTCGCACGCCGCGCCGTCGCCCATCGGCGCGCCGCTGCGCCTGCTGAACACGCCGCAGTTTACGCCGCCGCCCGTTCAGCGCGAACTGCCTCCGGCGCCCCTCCCGGTGCCGCCGCGCCGCCGCCGTTGGGCCGACTACGTCACCCTCGTCGCCCTCTTCGCGATGGGCGGCGTGATGGCGCAAATCTGGTACGACCGCCCGCAGCCGAGGCCCCTCGCGCGCCCGCCTGCGCGCGTCGAGCCCGCCCGCGTCGCGAGGACGCCCGCCGCGCGCCCGCGCGCCGACGCCGGTGCCGCGCGCCCGACGCCGGTGGTGCGCGCGCCCGTGGTGGCGCAAGCGCCCGTGGCGTCGCAAGCGCCTGTGGTGCGAGCGCCCGTGGCGTCGCAAGCGCCTGTGGTGCGAGCGCCCGTGGTGCGCGCGCCGAGGCCGACTTCTCCCGAGGACTTCGACGACGGGTCGCGGCGGGCGGAGGGGTATCTCTCGCTTACGGCGAGCGCGCCCGTTGATGTGTATGTGGGCGAGCGTCGGATCGGGCGAGCGCCGCTGCGCGGGGTCGCGATGTCGCCGGGGGTGTACGCGATGCGCGTGGTTCCGGTAGACGGCGGGGCCGAGCGCGAGGTGCTGGTGACCGTACGCGCGGGCGAGACCGTGAGCGCCGATGTGAGCGCCGACGCCCTGCCCTGACCCGCTCAGCGCGGTCGCTTCGCGCCGTCTTCGCTCGCCTGCGAGAGCAGCCTCTCGACGAGGCCCGCCTCGTGCGCGTCGGTCACCGCGCCGACGGCCCGACGGATCGCCCCGAAGGCGGCGAGCGCCAGGAAGCGCGCGCCTCGGAGCGCCTCGCCGCCGTCGAGGGCGACCACGGCGGGGTGCGCGCG
>CANMAT010000087.1 GCA_947494865.1 Deltaproteobacteria bacterium | reverse complement strand
GTTGTGCGACGAATCTAGCGGAGGTTGCGGAGCTCGGGGAGCACGAAGCTGCCCGTCTCGGTGAAGGTGCCCACCTCGCCGCTCGCGAGGAGGTCGGCGAAGACCACCTCGTAGCGGTCGCGCACGAGCCCTTCGACCTCCTCGACGGTCGAGAGGCCCGCGACCTCGCCCACGAGGGTGAGGGCCTCGTGGTAGTCGATGCGGCGCAGGGCGGCCTTGATCTCGGGCACGGCGGTGGGCTCCACCGAGAGCTCGTGCACGCCGAGGCCCACGAGGAGCGGCAGGGCGAAGAGCTCGCCCGCCATGGCGCCGCAGAGGGCGCAGGGGATGCCCGCGGCGCGCGCCGCCTGCGACACCGCGGCGATGGCGCGCAGAATGGCCGGGTCGAGCGAGCGGGCGAGGTGCGCGACGTGCTCGTTGCCGCGGTCGGTGGCGAGCGAGTACTGAATGAGGTCGTTGGTGCCGATGGAGAAGAACGCGCTCTCTCGGGCGAGCACGTCGGCCATGAAGACCGCGCTGGGCGTCTCGACCATGATGCCGAAGGGGACATCCTTCCAGGGCACGCCGGCGCGCGTGAGCTCCTCCTGGGCCTTGCGGAGCTCCGCCCGCGACTCGCGGAGCTCGGTGACCGTCGAGATCATGGGCACCATGACACGCACGTTGCCGTGGCACGCCGAGCGGAGCATCGCGCGGAGCTGCGCGCGAAACACCTCGCGCTCGCGCAGGGCGAGGCGCACCGCGCGGAGGCCGAGCGCGGGGTTCATCTCGCGCGGGAGCCGAAACGCGGTGGAGAACTTGTCGCCGCCGATGTCGAAGGTGCGCAGCGTGACGGTGCGCGGCGCCATCGTCTCGACGATGCTGCGGTAGGTCTCGTACTGCTCGTCTTCGGAGGGGGGCTCGCGGCGGTCGACGTAGAGAAACTCGGTGCGGTAGAGCCCGATGCCCTCGGCGCCGTGGTCGATGGCGACGGGCGCCTCGGCGGGCAGCTCGATGTTGGCGCGGAGGCAGATGCGCACGCCGTCGCGCGTCTGCGTGGGCTCGTCGCGGTTGCTCCGCAGCGAGCGCACGAAGGCCATGTAGCGCTGCCCGCGGTCCGAGGCGATGTCGGCGTCGGCGTCGGAGGGCGACACGGTGACCACGCCGCGCACGCCGTCGACGATGACCCGATCGCCGGTGGCGATGAGCCGCGTGGCGTCGGCGACGCCCACCACCGCGGGGATCGAGAGGGCCCGCGCCATGATGGCCGTGTGCGACGTCGCCGAGCCCACGTCGGTGACGAACGCGAGCACCTCGCTGCGCGCCAGGGCGGCGGTGTCGGCGGGCGAGAGCTCGTGCGCGACGAGCACCACGGGGCCCTCGAGGTTGGTGGGCCGCGGGATGTCGGTGGGCGCCCCCATGAGCTGACGCAGCACGCGCTCGCCCACGAAATCGACGTCGTTGCGGCGCTCGCGGAAGTAGTCGTCGCCCACGTTGTCGAAGAGGTCTTTGATCTTCTCGACGGTGCGGCGCAGGGCCCACTCGGCGTTGACGAGCTCGCTGTGCACGATCTCGACGGTCTGCTCGGTGAGGAGCGTGTCGTCGAGCATGAGGAGGTGCGCGTCGAGGATGACCGAGTGCTCGCTCGCCTCGGGCGCGATGCGCTCGCGAATCTGCTGGAGCTGATGGCGCGCGGCGGCCACGGCGGCGTGGAGGCGGGCCACCTCCTGGTCGGCCTCGTGGGCGGCGATGTGGCGCCGGGGGATGGTGACCTTGCGGCGGTCGACGACGTACGCGGACCCCACGGCGACGCCTGGCGACGCCGCGATGCCGTGGAGCCTGCGCGTGACGCCGGTGGTCATCGCCTCACCGCTCTCCGAAGCGGCCCGCGAAGAGCTCGCCGATGGCCGCGACGGCCTGCGCGGCGCCGTCGCCCGACGCGCGCACCGTCACCCGCGAGCCCTTGTGGCACGCGAGCAGCAGCATGCCCATGACGCTCTTGGCGTTGGCCTTCTGGCCGTCGCGCTCGAGCTCGACCTCGCAGCGGAACCGGCTCGCCGTTTGAACGATGCGGGTCACCGGCCGGGCGTGGAGCCCGAGCTCGTTCAGCACTTCGAACACCTGCTCGTCACGTTCGCTCACGCCGATCATCCTCCACGGTCGATGTCGCGGTGCGCGACGGTGACGTCACCCGGGGCCTCGAGCTTGAGCCGCGCGCCGAGCGCCTCGGCGAGGGCCACGGAGCGGTGCCTCCCGCCGGTGCACCCCACGGCCACGGTGAGCACCACCTTGCCCTCGCGCGCGTACTTGGGCAGCAGCGGCGCCACGAAGCCCTCGAGCGAGGTGAGAAACTCGCGGCCCTCGGGGTGCTCGAGCACGAAGCCCGACACCGCCGGGTCTTTGCCCGACCGCGGGCGCAGCTCGGGCACGAAGTGGGGGTTGGCGAGGAAGCGCGCGTCGAACACGAGGTCGGCGTCGGCGGGCACGCCGTACTTGAACCCGAACGACACGATGCGGGTCTGCATGCGCAGCGCGGTGCCGGTGGTGCTGCGAAAATGGTCGATGAGCAGACGACGGAGGTCGTGCACGCTGAGGCGCGTGGTGTCGATCACCTGGTCGGCGAGGGCGCGCAGGTCGCCGATGGCCTCGCGCTCGCGGTGAATGAGCCCCGCCACGTCGTCGTCGGGGAAGGCGCTCGCGAGGGGGTGGCGGCGCCGCGTCTCGCTGAAGCGCCGCACGAGGGCCTCGTCGGCCGCGTCGAGGAACACCACGCCCACGTGCTCGCCCTTCGCGCGGAGGCTGCGCACGGCGTCGTCGGCGCTCGCGAGGAACTCCCCGCCGCGCACGTCGAGGCCGATGCCCATGCGGCGCAGCGAGGGGCTCGTGTGCCACAGCGCGATGGTCTCGGGCAGGAGCGGCGTCGGGAGGTTGTCGACGCAGTAGAACGACAGGTCTTCGAGCACGTGGAGGGCCGTGGTGCGCCCCGCGCCGGAGACGCCGGTGATCACCACCACGACGCGCTGCGTATCGTTCACGGCGCTCACTCGGGGCCTCCGTAGTCGTCGCCGGGCTCGGCGGTGAGGGTCGGGTCGGGCACGCCGAGGGCGCGCGCCAGGCGGGCGTGAAACTCTCGCGCCGAGTGCACGCCCGCGCGGCGCAGGAGCTCGTTGCGCGCGGCCACCTCGACGGTGCTCGCGGTGTTCTTCCCCGGGCGCACCGGCAGGCGACGCATGGGGATTCGCACGCCGAGCACGTCGTACCACTCGTCGTCGATGCCGAGGCGGTCCCACGTCTCGTCGTCGTCGTAGCCGAGGAGGCGCACCACGAGGTCGACGCGCTTCTTGTCTCTCACGGCGGCGACGCCGAAGAGGTCTTTTACGTTGAGCACGCCGAGGCCGCGCACCTCGAGGTGGTTCTTGAGCAGCTCGGTGGCCATGCCGTACACGTTCTCGGGCGGGCGCAGGGTGCAGTCGACGACGTCGTCGGCCACGAGGCGGTGGCCGCGCTGCACGAGCTCGAGCGCGCACTCGCTCTTGCCGATGCCGCTCTTGCCCAGCAGAAGTATCCCGACGCCGAACACGTCGATGAACACCCCGTGCACGCGCGTGTGGAGCGCGAGCTGGTCGTCGAGCCAGAGGTGCACGGCGTTGATGGTGACCGAGCTGCGCGCGGGCGACACGAGCACCGGGCACCCGTGCGCGTCGCCCGCGGCGACCAGCTCGGGGAAGGGCGCGAGGCCGCCGGTGACCACCACGCAGGGCAGCGCGCGGCCGAGGAAGGCGTCGAGCGCCGCGCGGCGGTCACCCGGGCTCATGCCCGCGAGGAAGCTCATCTCGGTGGCGCCGAGGATCTGCACGCGCCGCGGGGAGAGCCCTTCGAAGTGACCCACGAGCGCGAGCCCCGACTTCTGAATGCGCGTGTGCGCGATCACCCCGTCGAGGCCGCGCGCGCCCGCGACGAGATCGAACGCGAGCGTCAGCGCGCCCGGTTCGGCCAGGGACCGCACGGTGACCACGCGCGGGGGCGGAGGCGAGGTCTGCACGCCGGTTGCCATGCGTAGCGACCATAACACGAACGCCCGCGTCGCCCTCGCGCCCTCTTCGCGCCGCCGAAAATGTCTCCCTACGCTGGGCGCGACTACTTGTCTTTGCGCGGGAATACCCCGACGAAGCTCACCTGCGTGTTGTGGGCCCACGAGGTGAATCGCTTGCGCGCCTCGCGCGAGGCGCCCCCTGCCATGAACATGGCCTCTTGCACCACGTCGACGTCGGGCAGCGTGGCGAGGCGGCTCTGGGGCACGAGGCCCGCGTCGGCGACGATGCGCCGCAGGGCGCGGGCGCGGTCGAGGCGTCGCGCGACGGCGTCGCGGTCGCCGGCGTCCATCGCGTCCCACGCGGAGCGCACCTCGGCGAGGGTGCGCTGCACGAGCAGCTCCCACGCGACCTTGATGCGCGATTCGAAGAGGCCCTCGTGGGCGGGGATGGTGAGCGTCTGGCGCTCGGTCTCGACCTCCATCGACGCGTCGTCGCGCCGCGCGCCGAGCGCGAAGCCCAGGGCGGTCTTCTGCGCGGCGACCAGTGCGGGGGCGCTCTGCACGCGCTGCCCGCTCGACGAGGCCACGCCGAGCACGGCGTCCGGCGACCCGTGCCCGAGGGCCGCGGAGAAGAGCACCGCGCGCGGGTTGTCGTACGTGATGGACCCGACGCGCACGACGAGGGTGCGCCCCTCGGGCCTGCACGCGTACCGGTGCAACAGCTCGGCGCGCTCGACGCGCGGCGAGAGCGCGAGCATCACGCTCACGTCGCGGGCCACGACGGCCTTGGCGCCGTCGACCTCGGCGGCCACCACGTCGCCCAGAACGCCCTCGTCGCGCACGTAGTGAAAGCGCCCGTCGCCCGCCTGCGCGAGCGCCGAGCAGAGCTTCTCGTCGATGCCGTCGCCGATGCCCACGACGCCGGTCTCGACGCCGCGCGCGAACCCTTCGGCCACGCGCGCGCGCAGGGCGTCGGGCTGCGTCTCGCCGCGCGAGGGGTACCCGTCGGTGAGCAGTAGCACCCGGCGAATGGCGCCGGGCATGAGCACCCGGAGCACCGCCTCGCTGGCCTCGCGCCACCCGCCGCCGAGGTTGGTGCCCACGCCCGTGGCGAGGCGGTCGAGGGCGCGGTGCGCGTTGGCCTGGCCCTCTTCGTCGAGGGCCGTGGGGCCGAAGACCACGCGCGCCCCGCGGTCGAAGGTGACCACCGCGAGGCGGTCGTGGGGGCCCAGCGACGAGAGCACGTTGCGCGTGGCCTGCAGCGCGAGGGCGAAGCGGGTGCCGCGCATCGAGCTCGACGCGTCGATGGCGATGGCGAGGCACAGCGGCGCGCGCGCCTCGGCGGCCCGCGGTTGGAGCGCGGGCGCTACGCCGTCGAGGCGCTGCCCGGCGACCTCGAGGAGCACGAACACGTCGCGGTCGGTGCCGCCCAGTTCGGGAAAGCGCGCGGCATGGGATTCGAGCGTGAGGGGCATCGGTGCGACGGTCCCTGATGTAGTTCTTGGGGGTGACGGGGAGGGCGACGCGCGGTCAGGAGCCCGCGATGGTCATGCGGCCGACGCGGATCGTGGGAGAGGCTACGCCCGACTTCAGGTCGAGATCGTCGCCGACGGCGTCGATGCGCGCCAGCAGCTCCTGGAAGTTGAGCGAGATGGTGATCTCGCTCACCGGGAAGGCGAGCTCGCCGTTCTCGATCCAGTACCCGAGGGCGCCGCGCGAGAAGTCGCCCGTCACGGGGTTGAAGCCGAAGCCCATCATGCTCGTGACGTAGAGCCCCTGCTTCGTCGACCGCACGATCTCGTCGTGGCTCGAGGCGCCCGGCGCGAGGAAGAAGTTCGACACGCCCGCCCCCGTGCCCGTGGCGCTCGCCGCGCTGCCGGTGCTCTTCATGCCGAGCTTGCGGGCCGAGTACGTGTCGAGCAGGTACGTCTGCAGCACGCCCTTCTCGACCACGACGTTGCGCCGCGCCGCGAGCCCGTCGCCGTCGAAGGGCTTGGAGCCCGGGCCCGACACGATGAGCGGGTCGTCGACGATGGTGACCAGCTCGCTCGCCACGCTCTGCCCCAGCTTGTCGATGAGAAAGCTCGACCGGCGGTAGATGGCATCGCCGGTGATGCACCCCGCGAAGGACCCGAGCAGCGAGCGCGCCGCGTCGGGGTCGAACACCACCGGCGCCTCTTGCGTGGGCACCTTGCGCGCGCCCAAAAGGGCCACGGTGCGCCGCGCGGCCTCGCGCCCGACGGCCTCTTCGTCTTCGAGCTTCGCCAGCACCCGTCGCGCCGACCAGTAGCCCGACGTGCGGTTCTTGCCGCCCTCGTCGGCGGCCACGGGCGACACCGAGAGGCTCGCGGAGCTGCCGTGGTATCCGCCGCGAAAGCCGCCGCTGGTGGCCATCACGAAGCCGCCCGTGGTGCGGCCGAAGCTCGCGCCCTCGCTGTTGGTGATGCGCGCGTCGGCCTCGCGGGCGGCCTTCTCGGCGCGGCGCGCGCGGGCCACGGCCTCGCCCGCCGTCACACCGCCGCAGGCGGCGTCGTAGAGGGCGAGGTCGGGGTACGACTTCGCCAGCTCGGCGGGGTCGGGCAGTCCCGCGCTGGGGTCTTCTTGTGAGAGGTCGCAGAGCTCGAGCGCGTCGCTCACGAGGCGCGCGAGCCCCACGGCGGTGAGGTCGTTGGTGGAGCTCGTGGCGATGCGCTGACCCTTGAAGGCGCGCACCGAGATCGACTGCGTGCCGGCCTCTTCGACGAGCTCGGTCTCGTCCATGCGAACGCGCACCGAGAGGTCTTGCCCCGAGCGCGCGACGACCTTCGCGTCGGTGGCGCCGCCCTTCAAGAGCCGCGAGAGAACGTCTTCGACGAGGGTGGTGAGCTTCTCTTGGTTCATCGTTACTTCCCGATCGCCGTGCCGCCGACGGTCATCGCCGAGATCTTGATGGTGGGGCAGCCGACGCCCACGGGCACCGACTGACCGTCCTTGCCGCAGGTCCAGATGCCGTCGCTCACCTGCAGGTCGTTGCCGAGCATGGTGACCTTGCCCAGCGCGTCGGGCCCATTTCCGATGAGGTTTACGTCCTTGAGCGGCGCCGTGAGCTTGCCGTCTTCGATGAGGTACGCCTCGGAGATCGAGAACACGAAGTCGCCCGACGCGATGTCGACCTGACCGCCGCCGAAGCGCTGCGCGTACACGCCCCGCTTCACCGACTTGATGATCTCCGCCGGGTCGTGCGGCCCCGCCAGGAGCAGCGTGTTCGTCATGCGCGGCAGCGGCGCGCAGCGGAAGCTCTCGCGGCGCCCGTTGCCCGACGGGGCGAGGCCGTAGTGCTTCGCCGACAGCTCGTCGTGGAGGTAGCCCCGCAGCGTGCCGCCCTCGATGAGCGTGGCCGAGGTGCCCACGTTGCCCTCGTCGTCGACGTTGATCGACCCGCGGTTGTGGTCGAGGTCACCGCGATCGACCACGGTGCACAGCGACGACGCCACGGAGGTGCCGATGCGGCCCGAGTAGTTGCTCGTGCCCTTGCGGTTGAAGTCTGCCTCGAGGCCGTGCCCGACGGCCTCGTGGAGGAGAATCCCCGAGTCGCCGGGGGCCAGCACGACCTCCATCTCGCCAGCGGGGGCCTCGCGGGCGTCGAGCATCGCGATGGCGACGCGCACCGACTCGCGCGCGTGGTCTTCGGGCGACTTGCCCGGCTCGGTGAAGTACTCGAGCCCCTTGCGGCCGCCGCCGCCCGACGAGCCCGCCTGGCGGCGCCCGTCGTGCTCGGCGATGGCGCGCACGCCGAAGCGAATCATGGGCTGCACGTCGCGCACGAAGCGCCCGTCGCTGGTGGCCACGAGGATCTCGCGGAACGACTCGGCGAACGACGCCTCGACGCGCTGCACGCGCGAGTCTGCCGCGCGCGCGGCGCGGTCGGCGTCGAGCAGCATGGTGCGCTTGAGCGTGCCCGCGGCGAGCACCGACGGGAGCTCGACGCGGTAGCGGTCGGGGTGCGCGCGCTCGGTGATGGCCGCCACGGCGAGGGACTCGCCCTCGGCGATCTGCGCGGCGGTCTCGGCGCAGCGCACGAGCGAGGGCCACTCGAGGTCTTCGGTGTAGGCGTAGCCCGCGGCGTAGCCGCGGCGCACGCGGATGCCCACGCCGAGCGAGACGCCGCGGCTGGCGCTCTTCACGATGCCCTCGTCGAGCACGAGGGAGGCGCCGAGGGCGAACTCGGCGAAGAGGTCGGCGTGGTCGCCGCCGCGTCGGAGGGCGATCTCCAGGAGCTTCCGGGCGCGCTCGGGGTCGATCTCATAGGGACCGCCGGGCGCGAAGGGCGCGCGCAGCGGAGCGGCAGAGGCGTCGAGGGTGTTGCTCATCTCAGGGTCGCGGAGTGTAGTACCAACCGCCCCCCGCGAAAGGCCCGAAGCGCAACCGCCGCCATCGAGTGCACTCTCCGCCAAAGCGGAACACGTGTGCCGCTCGAGCGGAAGCCGTGTTCCGCCCGCGTGAAGGCTGTATACAACCCGCGCGATGCGCCGCACCTTCGCCTCGGGCCGCCTGCTCCTCACGCTCGCCGCGCTCGCTCCGCTGTCGTGCGGCGCGCGGACGGGCCTCCGCGACGAGCCGCCCCCCCTCGACGCCTCGCGCGACGCGCCCGACGCGCCGCCGCCCGAGTGCCGCGTCGACGCGCAGTGCGACGACGGCATCGCCTGCACGCGCGACCGCTGCGACGTCGCCGCGGGGCGCTGCGTGCGCACCCCCGACGACGCCCCCTGCGACGACCGGCGCTTCTGCAACGGCGTCGAGCGCTGCGCCGTCGGCGTGGGCTGCACCGCGGGGGCGCCGCCCGCGTGCGCCGACGCGGTGGCCTGCACGCGCGACGCCTGCGACGACGCCACGCAGCGCTGCGCCGCGGCGCCCGACGACGCGATGTGCCCCATCAGCCATCGGTGCGACCTCACGCGCGGCTGCGTCGCCCGCGCCCTCGCCGTCACGAGCACCAACCTCTACGAGGTCGAGCTCCCCTCGGCGGCGCTGCGCGCCATCGGGCCCGTGCGGCCGTTCACCGACGTGGCGCTGCACCCCGACCGAACGCTCTACGCCGTGACGCTCACCGGCGAGCTGTGGCGCATCGACCCCACCACGGCGCGCTCGACCTTCGATTTCGCCACCGGCGTCGAGCTCACCGCCCTCGACGCCGCCCCCGACGGCACCCTCTACGCCGCGGGGCCGCGGGGCCTCTACCGCATCGATCGGGCGACGGCGTCGGCGGTCTTCGTCGCTGCCTTTCCGATGGGCTACGAGGCCAGCGGCGACATCGCGGTGCTCCAGGGGCGGCTCCTCGCCACGGCGCGCACGGGCCCCAGCGCCCTCGACGTGCTCGTCGAGTTCGACGTAGCCGCGGGCGCCTCGCGCGTGATCGGCGACGTGGGCTACAGCTGCGTGTACGCGCTCGCGGCCTTCGGCCCCACGCTCTACGGCATGTCGTGTCAGGGCTACGTGATCGAGATCAACGCCGCCACGGGGGCCCCGCGGCGCATCACCCGCAACACGGTGACGTTCTACGGCGCCACGGCGCGGTGAGGTTGGCAGCGCGGGCCACCGTTGATAGCGTCGGCGCTTCACCACCGGTGGAGGATCTCATCGATGTCGGTACGCACGATCGCCTGGGCCATCGGTCTCGCCGCGCTGTCCGCCTGCGCCTCGTCACCCGTCACCGCGCCCGTCGGGCCTGACGCCGCCTCGAACGCCGACGCGCCCGCGGCCGACGTGACGGCGACGCCCGACGCGACCGTCACCGCCGACGTGACCGCGCCCGCCGACGCGGCCGCGCCGGAGCGCCGCGAGGTCACCGTGCCCCCGCAGGTGATC
>CANMAT010000086.1 GCA_947494865.1 Deltaproteobacteria bacterium | reverse complement strand
CTCGGCAACGCGGTGTCCGACCTGCGCATGCGCGTCGGCGAGCAGGTGCGCGAGGTGACCGTCACCGCCCGCGCCATCGCGAAGGCCAACGCGCCCGCCGACGCCACCGTGCGCGCAGGGCTCGCGACGGTGGAAGCGCTGCGCAGCGAACGCGTGAAGCCCCGCACAAAGAAGCCGTAGCAACCCGAAGGAGTCCCCCGATGCGTGTCCCCGTCCTACTGCTGCTCCCGCCTGCGGAGCGCCGCCCCCTCGAACTAAACGCCGCCTCGTCGCGCGTCAGGGGCTCGCCGCCTTCACGATGCCCTTGAGAAGCCCCACGATCTGCTCGGCCTCGGCGCGCTCGGAGTACGCGCGCGAGCTCTCGATCGTGAGCGTCGGCCTGTCGCCCTGGAGCGACGTGCCCTCGCCGCGCACGAAGGTCCGAACGTCGCTCGAGCCCGCGCGGGGATTCGCCGTCAAGCCGCGGCGCGTCACACGCATTCATTGACCGCGGACGGCAATCCGCGGCACACGTCGCGCCCTTCATGAGCGCAACGCACGAGAGCAAGCTGGTCACTTTTGTTCCCATCGAGCCCCCGCCTGCGGAGGAGCGCGTTCGTCGCCCCATGCGCTTCGCCGCGGATGGCGAGAAGCGCGGGCGCTACCACCTCCCGACGGCGCTCGACAGCGCCTCGCCGGTGGGCTTTCGCACGCGCGTGAACCTCCGCCGCGACGAGGCCGACGCCGCCCTCGCGATGCTCGCGCTGCCGCGCCCCACGCGCTTCGTCGCGGGCCCCGCGCTGCGCGAAGGTGAGCTCTTCGACGAGTCGAGCCTCGGCGTGCTCGTGGCCCGTCAGTCGACCAACTTTCGAGGCCAGCGCGCGGTGGTGCTCGGTCCCCGCGACAGCATCACGGCGGCGTCGCTCCTGCGTCGCATCGGGCGCTCCGAGGCCCCCGTGCTCGATGGCGCGAGCCACACCCACGTGGTGCTCGCGCGGCCGTACGCCACGCCCTTCACGAAGCTGCTCACCTTCATTGGTCACAAGCCCCTCGCCAACCTCGCCACGGTGCCCTGGAGAGCGTTTCGCAAGGCCGTGTACCGCGACACCGACATCCCCACGATTCGGTACCTCACGGAGCTTCACCTCGGCGTACTGGCCGACGCGATGGAGCGCGCCGCCCTCATCGCCAGCGAGGGGAGGCGCCGCGCGCAGGTGTTTCTCGAACCCTTCGATCGCCCCAAAGACGCGGTCGCGCTCGCCGAGCTCGAGGCGCTCGCGGGCCTCACGGCGGCCGAGCGTCGCGCGGGGTGGCGCGTCGAGCTCGTGGCCCAGGTGGGCTACGCGTGCGAGGGCGAGGCGATGGCGCTCGACGGCGACGCCGCGCGCAGGCTCGGGGCCGCGTGCATGGCGCTGCGCTCGGAGCGCATTCAGCCCGGCGTAAACGCCGAAGAGAGCGCGCCGGAGCCGTACCAGAAGCGTCAGGCGATGAACGTGCCCGACGAGCTCACCACCATGGCGGGGCGCGCGGCCTACAACGCCTTCGCGCACTTTCTAGGCGTGCCCCGCGAGCGCGCCAAGGAGCTTCTGCTGCTCGAGCGCGTCGACGTGCTCACGCCCGGCGGCAAAGACCGCCTGCGCACGGTGCGCAAGGAGCTCGAGACGGTGACCGACCGCATTCTCGCGAACCTCCCGACGTGGGCCGACCTCGCCACGGGGCGCGCGCTCTCGCGCAACACCGCGCGGGGCAAGAAGGCCTTCGCCCTCGCGGGGCAGCGCATCTACATCGGCGGCCTCTCGCGCGCTGAGATCGAGCGCGAGGGCAAAGACTTTCACTTCGCCGTGCGCGCCTTCGGAGCGGCCGCGGCGCGGAGCGCCTTCGTGGTCGAGGTCGCGGGGTGCACCGAGGTGCCCGACGGCTGCGACATGCTCGCGGGCATCTGCCTCATGGCGGGCCCGGTGAACCAGAACGACATCGGCAAGAGCTTCTTCGGCATGCGCGACATGCTCGCCCCCGCGTACCCCGACCGCGACCCCACCGCGCTCCTCGTGTGGACGCTCAAGGCCAAGACCGTCGCCGACCCCATCGGCAACGAGGAGCAGCTCCTCAACCGCGAGCGCCGCGGCGCGCTCGTCGATTTGCGCAACGCCCCCCACGAGGCCGTGAGCCTGCGCGTGGGCGGCGCCATCGCGCCGATGCGCCGCGCCGCCGTGCGCGTCAATCAAGAGCGGGCGTTCGGTGACGTGGGCAACTTCGCGGTGAGCGAAGAGGGCGGTGAGATTCCGGGCAACCGCGGCGTGCGATGGCCCGTCGAGCTCCGCGAAGCGCAGCCGTGGAAGGCCGAGGGCTGAGCGCCGTGTCGAACCTCACGCAGCACCTCAAGCTCCTGGTGGGGAGCCGCCCGGGGCTCCGCGCGGGCGAGGCGATCGCCCCGATTCGCGTCGCGCGCGAGCTCGCCTGGCGCCGCGATCACGTGGCCGCGTACCGGGCCATCACGGGCCTCGTCGACGACGGGCTCCTGCCGCTCCTTGCGCCGCAGGTGATGGCCGTGGGGCTGCACCTCGAGGTGCTCGCCGACCCGCGCTTCCCCTTCAAGGCGCTGGGGCTCGTTCACGTCGAGAACGTGGTGAGCGTCGAGCGCGCCGTGCCCGAGAGCGCCACGCTGCGCCTCGCGGCCTCGGTGGGCAACGCGCGATCGGCACCGCGCGGGACGCTCTTCGACCTCGTGACCGAGGCCTCCGACGCAGAGGGCCCGGTGGGCGTGTTCACCACCACAGTGCTCGCGCGCGGCCCCGCGAGCGATAGCCCTCCCGCAGAGAAGAAGCCCGACGCGCCCCTCCAAGGCGCGCTCGTGGCGAGCCTCGTGGCGTCGGCGCCCGAAGACATCGGGCGGCGCTACGCCGCCATCGCGGGCGACCTCAACCCCATTCATCAGCGCGCGCTCATGGCGAGAATGTTCGGCTTTCCGCGCGCCATCGCGCACGGCATGTGGACGCTCGCGCGCACCCTCGCCGAGACCCGCGAGCACACGCGCGATGTGAAGCGGCTCCACGCGCGCTTTCGCAAGCCGCTGTTCTTGCCCGGGCGCTTCGTCATCGAGGCCCGCCGCCGCGACGACGGCGTGACGCTCAGCGCGGCGCCCGTGAAGGGCGGCACCCCGCACCTCGTCGTCGACGTCGGCGCGTAGCGGTGCCGCGGTGAGCCGCGTCGTGTCGCGCGACGAGGCGCTCGCCTCGCTGGCCTCGCTCGCGCAGCACCCCTGCGCGATGTGCATGCTCGCCGACCCCGCGCACGCGCCCGACGACGTGCTCTTCGCGACGGAGCACGCGGTCGCGCGCCTCGACCGCTACGGCGCCACGCACGGCCACGTGATGGCGGTGCTGCGCGGCCACGAGACGCGCCTCGAGGCGCTCCCGTGGGACCGCTACGAGGCGCTCCATCGCGCGGCGTGGGCGGCCTCGCGCGCCGTGTCGACGGCGCTCGCTCCGCTGCGCGTGTGGGTGGCGGCGCTGGGCGCGCCCGAGGCGGTGGCGCAGTCGTTTCCGCACTGCCACGTGCACGTGATTCCGCTGCACGAGGGCGGCGACGCCGCGCGGCCCGCGCGCGTGCTGTCTTCGTCGAGCGGCGTGGTGATGTACGACGACGACGAGGCGCGCGCGCTCGTGCAGCGCCTCCGCGACGCGCTCGCCTGACGACGCAATCTCCGAACCCGCGTGCCCGCGGCGGGCATCTTACAAGGTATGAAAACTGATCGCGCCTCGCGCGCGGCGCGTCGCGCTGCTCTCGTGTTCACCTCCTGCGCGCTCACCGTGGCCTGCGGCGACACCCCTGCGGTCGCGCCCGATGCGTCGGCCACGCCCGACGGCGGCGCCAGCATCACCGCGAGCTGTACGTACACCAACCCCTTCTCGATGACCGAAGAGTGCCGCGAGTACGCCGACTCGTCATGGACGGCCGCGCTCGTCACCGACGACTGCGCCGGCGCGCGCGGCACGCTGCGCCTCGGCTCGGCGTGCGCGTACCCCGCGGCGCTCGGTCAGTGTCTCATCAACGGCGGCCGGCCCGACGCGACGCGCATCACCTTTCCGGGCGGCGACGCGGGGCAGTGCGCGGCGACCGCGAGAGGGTGCACCGTGTTCGCGCGCGGCGCCTTCACGCCGCTCGGCGTGTGCGTCGGCGACGGCGGCACGGTGACGCCTCCCTCCGACGCGAGCGTCGCTTCGAACGTGTTCGTGCCGCCCGTGCGCGAGTGCCGCGACCCGCTCCCGGGGCAACGACCCGGCGCGGGGCCCAACGGCCAGGTGTGCACCTGGGCCGCGGTCTCGGCCGCCACCGAAGAGGGCCGCCGCTACGACGACTACGCCTCGTGCGACCGCGTGCGCAACCAGCGGCCGTACTACCCCGTCGACGCCGCCCCGCCGCGCGCCACGCCCGACCCGCGCCTCCAAGACCCGGCCTACGTGGCCGAGCTCAACTGGGTGCGCAGCCAGGTCGAGGCGAGCGCGTGCGTGTGCTGCCACTCGACCCGCGTCGCGCCCTCGGGCCCCTCCAACTGGTACCTCGAGGCCCCCGGCAACTGGATGGATTCGTTTCACCCGTCGGGCCTCGCGCTCGGCGCGGGTTGGGTCGACTCGCGGGCCCTCGGCGCCTACCCCGCCACGCAGAACAACGGCTTCGCGCGCACGACCTCGGGCGTTCCGAGCACCGACCCCGCGCGCATGGCGCGCTTCTTCGAGGCCGAGCTCGCCAACCGCGGCCGCACGCGCGCTTCGTTCGACGGCGCGACGCCCTTCGGCGGGCCCATCTACAGCCAGCTCGTGTACACGCCCTCGGCGTGCACGGGCACCGACGGCGTAGGGGCCGACGGCACCGTGCGGTGGACCGGCGGCGGCGCGCGCTACCTCTACGTGCTCGAGGCGGGCTCGGCCAACCCCGGCGTGCCGCCCAACCTCGACCTCCCCGAGGGCACGCGCTGGCGCGTCGACGTGCCCCCGACGGGCTCCCCCATCGCGAGCGGCGTTCGCTATGGGACCACGCCCGCCGGGGCCTCGCAGCGCTTCCCCGAGACGGGCGCGCCGCGCGCCCTCGCGGCGGGTTCGATGTACTACCTCTACGTGCTCGCCGACGTGGGCATCCCCATCACCCGCTGCACCTTCACGGCGCGCTGAGCGTCACACCAGCTTCGCGGTGTGCACGAGCCCTTGCACGCGCGCGGTCTCCGCGACGGCGCGGCGCACGGCGTCGTGCACGCGCGTGTCGAGGGGGTTGGGCACGAGCTCGCCGGGCTCGGCGAGCGACGCGATGGCCTCCGCCGCGGCGAGGCGCATCTCGTGGGTGATCGCCCGCGCGCGCACGTCGAGGGCGCCGCGAAAAATGCCCGGAAACGCGAGCGCGTTGTTGATCGACCGACCGTCGCCCGCATACGCCGCGCCGGCCCTCACGGCCTCGTCGGGGTAGATCTCGGGGTCGGGGTTGGAGAGCGCGAAGATCACCTGACCCCTGCGCACCATCTCGGGGCGAATGAGGCCCACGCGCCCCGTGGTGGCCACCACGATGTCGGCCTCGCGCATGATCTCGGCCATGGTCGACGGCGTCGCGCCGAAGCCCTCGAGGCGCTTCATCGCGTCGGTCGACGTGTCGGCCACGAGCACCTCCTTGGCGCCATACGACAGTGCGATGCGCGCGATGGCGCTGCCCGCGGCGCCGAGGCCGATCTGCCCGACGCGCGAGCTCTTGAAGTCTACGCCCGTGAGCTTGCACGCGTTGAGAATGGCCGCGAGGGCCACGGTGGCCGTGCCCCACTGGTCGTCGTGCATCACGGGCTTGTCGAGGCGGCGGTCGAGCTCGTCTTCGATGTAGAAGCAGTCGGGCATGCGAATGTCTTCGAGGTGAATGCCGCCGAAGCCCGTCGACATGCGCATCACCGTCTCGATGAACGCGTCGGGGTCGGTGGTGTTCACCAGCAGCGGGGTGGCCGAGATGCCCGCGAAGCGGTCGTAGAGGGCGGCCTTGCCCTCCATCACCGGGAGGCTCGCGAGGGGCCCGATGTTGCCGAGGCCGAGCACGCGCGTGCCGTTGGTGAAGATGCCCACCGAGGTGCCGATGCCGGTAAAATCCCACGCGAGGTCGGGCTCGCGGTGAATGGCCGTCGCGACGCGCGCGACGCCGGGCGTGTAGATGTAACGGAGCTCGCTCAGGCTCTTGAGCTCGAGGCGGCTCACCGTGCGCAGCTTGCCGCCGCGGTGCGCTTCGAACACGCGGTCGCGCGTCGAGATGAGCTCCACGTCGGGGAGGGCGCGAACGGCCGCGAGCACGCGGGCCGTGTGCGCCTCGTCGCCGGTCTCGACGGTGACGTCGCGAATGGTGTCGCTCTCGCCGATCTGCACCGTCGCGATGTCGCCCACGAGGCCCTCGACCTCCGCGATGGCCGCGGCGAAGCGCGCGAGCTCGCCGGGCCGGTGCCGGAGGCGCACGCGAAGGGTCGAATCGTGGCTATATTTTCGCATCGCCCCGATGGGTACCACCGACCGCGGGCCTTCGTCATAAATGTGTTCTGTGCGCGGCGCGCGCGCCATCGTTGGCGGTCTGCCGCGGGCTGCGTTAGAGACCGCTTCGCCCTCTATGATCATCGACCCCGGCGCAACGATTGGCATCCTCGGCGGCGGCCAGCTCGGCCGCATGACCGCCATGGCCGCGCGCACGCTCGGCTACCGCGTGCACGTGCTCGACCCCGACCCCGAGTGCCCCGCGCGCCCGGTGTCTGACCGCTGCGTCACGGCCTCCTTCGACGACGCCGACGCCGCGGCCGAGCTCGCTTCGCGGTGCGACGTGGTCACCCTCGAGATCGAGCGCGTCTCCGTCGCGTCGCTCCGCGCGGCGCAGCGGCACTGCCCGGTGCGCCCCGGCCCCGACACGCTCACCCTGGTGCAAGACCGCGGCGTGCAGCGCGCGTGGCTGCGCGCGCGCGGCGCGCCGCAGGGGCCGTGGGCCCTCGCGACCTCCGAGGCCGAGCTCGCCGGCGCGCTCGCGGCGCTCGGCGGCGACTGCTACGTCAAATCGTGCCGCGACGGCTACGACGGCCGCGGGCAGTTTCGCGCGCGCGCAGCCTCCGACGCGGGGGCCGCGTGGGCCGCGCTCGGCGGCGGCGCGTGCGTGGCCGAGGGCGCGCTCGACCTCGCGGCGGAGCTGTCGGTGATGGTCGCGCTGTCTCCGTCGGGCGAGACGGCGGTGTACCCGCCCGCGCTCAACCACCACGAGAACAGGGTGCTCGACTGGTCGGTGCTCCCCGCCGACCTCGCGCCCGAGCTCCTCGCGCGGGCGTCGGAGGCGGCGCGCGACCTCGCGGCCTCGATGGGCCTCGAGGGCATCGTGGCCGTCGAGATGTTCGTCACGCGCGGCGGCGACCTCTTTGTGAACGAGCTCGCGCCGCGGCCCCACAACAGCTTTCACGCCACCACCGCGGCCTGCGCCACGAGCCAGTTCGAGCAGCACGTGCGCGCGGTGTGCGACCTCCCGCTCGGCGCGACGGAGCTCTTGCGCCCCGCGGCCATCGTGAACCTCCTCGGCGACCTCTGGCAGGGGGCCCCGCCCCGCTTCGAGCGCGCGCTCGCGATGCCGGGCGTGTCGCTGCACCTCTACGGCAAGCGCGAGGCGCGCCCCGGGCGAAAGATGGGGCACCTCACCGCCGCGGGCGCCACCCCCGCCGAGGCGGTGGCCGGGGCGAAGCGCGCGCGCGACGCGCTGCGCGGCTGATCATCGCGCTTCCCAGCAAGCGGTGTTTCGATACACTCCGCGGCCATGCCGGCCAGTACGCAGATCAACATCGGTTCTTCTCCGCAGTGTGAGCTCCCCATCGCGGGCAACGGGGTCGCGCCCCGCCACGCGGTGCTCACCTGGCGCGACGGGCTCTGGCTGCAAGACGCGGGGGCGGGGCGCACGGTCGTCGACGGTCGGCCCCTCGCGCCGGGCGAGACGGTGCAGCTCGCGGGCTTTCACGCCAACGTGATGGTGGGCGACGCGCGCGTGCCCCTCACGCACCCCGAGGTGGCGAAGCTCTTCCTCGACCGCTCGGCGCTGCCGCAGCAGCAGCGCGGCGTGGTGGTGATCGGCCGCGACCCCTCGCGGGCGCACCTCGTCGTGTCGCACCCCACGGTGTCCGGCGCCCACGCGCAGGTCGACACGAACACCCGCATGGTGACCGACCTCGGCTCCAAGAGCGGCACCTTCGACCGCAACACGCAGCGGCTGCCCCCCAACCAGCCCGTGATGATGGACGCGCAGGCGGGCTACTCGCTCGGCGCCGTGTGGATCCCCTCGCAGGTGATCCTCGAGATGGCCGGCGCGGCCCCCGGCGCCCCCATGAACATGCCTCCGCCGGGCTACGCGACGGCCCAGGGCGCCCCGCAGGGCGGCCCCGCGCCCCTCGCGCCCTCCATGGGCTCCAACCCGGCTTTCGGAGGCGCAGGGTCGTACCAGGGCGGCCCCTCGCACCAGGGCGGCCCGAGCCTCGTGCCGCAGAACCTCCCGTCGCACCCGTCGATGCAGGGGCACCCGCAGCAGGCGCAGCAGGGTGCCCCCTCTCGCACCATGTTCGGGTCCTTCGACCTGTCGGCGCAGGCGGGCGGCAAGGCCATCGCGATGATCGGCCGCCTCCCCACGTGCGACATCGTGATGCCGTACCCGCAGGTGTCGGGGCGCCACACGTCGGTGATGAAATCGCCCGACGGAAACCTCCTCGTGGGCGACCTCGGGAGCACCAACGGCACCTACGTGAACGGCCAGCGCCTCGCGCCCGGCCAGCCCATGACGGTGCCGCCCAAGACGCGCATCTTCGTGGGCCCCTACGCGATGATCGTCGACCTCGTCGGCAACTCGATCACCGCGTACGCGGAGCAGCAGGGCGGCGCGCAGCAGTTCGAGAGCGCCAACCTCGTCGAGATCGAGGCCCTCGACATTTTTCTCAAGGTGCCCGACCGCGAGAACAAGGCGAAGGACAAGATCCTTCTCAACCACGTCACCTTCAAGTCGAAGCCCGGCGACCTCATCGCGCTCATGGGCCCGTCGGGCGCCGGCAAGACCACGCTGCTCACGGTGCTCAACGGGTACCTCCGCCCCACGTCGGGCGAGGTGCGCGTCAACGGCGAGAACCTCTACGCCATCTACGACGCCCTCCGCGGCAGCATCGGGTACGTGCCGCAAGACGACATCGTGCACCCCGAGCTCACGGTGAAGGAGGCCATCACGTACTCCGCGCGCTTCCGCCTGCCGTCGGACTACAGCTCCGAAGAGATCGAGAAGCGCGTCGAGCAGACGATCAAAGACCTCGGCCTCGAGCAGGTGAAGAACCTCCAGATCGGCAAGCCCGAGAAGAAGGTGCTCTCGGGCGGTCAGCGCAAGCGCGTCAACATCGCGCTCGAGCTGGTGACCGACCCCGCGCTCATGTTCCTCGACGAGCCCACGTCGGGCCTCGCGGCCGACGACACGGTGTCTCTCATCGACCTCTTGTCGAATCTCGCGAAGAAGTACGGCAAGACGATCATCGTCACGATTCACCAGCCGGCCCGCGAGGAGTACGAGAAGTTCAACCTCGCGTTCATCATGGGGTTCGGCGGCGAGCCCGTGTACTACGGCCCCTCGGGCAAGGAGAGCTACGACTTCTTCGCGCGCTACATGGAGATGACGGGCCGCGGCAAGGCGGGCTCCATCGACAACCCGCGCGACATGTTCGACCAGCTCAAGGTGCGCGAAGAAGACATGGTGAAGTCGAACCGCTTCCCCTCGAAGGGCGAGGCGCGGCTCGGCGCGGCGCAGGAGTGGCGCAAGGAGTTCTTTCGCCCCGACAACCCCACCTACGTGAAGATGTACTCGGGCGAGCGCGAGCCCGGCAAGCCCGGCG
>CANMAT010000085.1 GCA_947494865.1 Deltaproteobacteria bacterium | reverse complement strand
CCCGCGGTGCTGCTCGCCGACGCCCCCGAGGCGCTGCGCGCCATCGCCGTGCGCGCGATGAAGGTCGACCGGGACGAGCGGTTCCCCACGGCGCGCGACGTGGTGCACGCGCTCTCGCACTACCTGCACGGCCTCGACGCGCCGGCCGACGCGGGCGCGCTCGAGCACTTCCTCGTCGGGGTGATGCCCCCGAAGCACGCGTCGGTGCCGCCCCCCTCGGGGCGACCGCCGCCGATGCCCTCGCTCGCGGGCGCCCCCGGCGCCACGGTGCCCGGCAAGGCCCACACGCCCGCGAAGCCGCCGCCCGCGCAGAACCTCGTCACGCTCCCCGCGATGCTCATGCCCAGCGTGCCCGCGCCGCGCGTGCCGCTGGTCGACACCGCCGCGGTGATCCGCGAGCGCGCGCACGTCGCCGTCGTCGCGGGCCGCCTCACGCGGCCGATGCGCGCGCCCCCCGCGCGCGCCCTCGTTCACATGATCGGCGAGCTCGCGTTCAAGGCCGACGCCACGCTCGAGTGGCCGCGCGAAGACGCCTTCGTCCTCGTGGTGGGCGCGCTGCGGCCCCACGTCGACGACGCGCTGCGCGCCGCGCGCCTCGCGCTCGAGATCCTCGACGCGGCCCGCACCATCGCGGTCGACGACGACGCCGACGATCCGCTCGAGGCCCCCGGCGTGATGCTCGGCATGGCGCGCGGCGTGGCGGGCTGCGCGCGCGACGCCGAGGGCACGATGCTCAGCTACGAGCTCGTCGACGACGCGGCGCCCCTCGCCCACTCCCTCGCCGCGTCGGCGCGCGCGGGCGAGGCCCTCGTGGCCGGCGCCCTCTATCGCATCGTGCGCAGGGCCTTCGTGCTGCGCGAGCACACCGCCAAGGGGGGGCCCACGGGCGTGCGCGCCTACGCACTCGAGCGCGCACGCTCGCGCACCGAGCGCGACCGCACCTCGGAGTCCCAGGGGTGGCGCCTCCTGGGCCGCGAGACCTCGCTGCGCGAGCTACGCAACGCGCTCGTAGGCGCCACCGTGACCCGCCAGGGGCGAGCGGCCCTCCTCACCGGCGAGCTCGGCATCGGGAAGACCACCGTGCTCGGCGCCTTCGCGAGCGCCATCGCGACGACGCCGGGCATCCTCGGCGAATCCCTGGTGATCCGCGTCGACGGGTCGGTGTCGGCCCACGGCGTGCGCTACGGATTCCTGGGGCAGCTCGTTCGGCACCTGCTCTCGCTGCGTCACGCGGCGCGCGGTGCGACGCCGCCAGCGGCGCAGCTCCCCGACCGCCCCCGGGTGCCCCCCCCGTTGCCGCGGAGCCGCGGATCCGGCGAGGTCGCCGTGCCGTCCGAGAGCCTGCCGCATCTGCTCGACGCGGTGAGCGAGCGCTACGGCCAGGGGCCCGCGGGGCGCCGCACGGCGCTCCACGTTCTCCGCGTGTGCCTGGGCATGGAGTTCGAAGAGGTCGGCGTCGAGGCGTCGACCACGCGCGAGCTCGGCCTCGTGCTGCGCCCGATGCTCGGCGACGCCGCGCGTGAGCGCCCCGTGGTGCTGCTCTTCGACGCGCTCGAGCAGGCCGACGCCCCGAGCCGCGCGGTGGTCTCCGAGCTGCTGCGCAAGCCGCCGCCGGGGCTCGTGCTGCTCGTGGCCGCGCTGCGCGACGACGACACCCTCACGCGCGAGCTCGCGGGCATGCAGACCATCGCGCTGGGCGCCCTCGACGCCGACGCGCGACGCAAGCTCATCGCCACGGCGCTCGGCACCGACGAGCCCTCCGACGAGGTCGTGCGCGAGGTGTCGTCGGTGGCGGGCGGCAACCCCCTCACGATCCTCGAGGTCGCCGAGGCCCTCGTCGAGCGCGCGCAGAGCCTCCGCGGGGCCACCAACCCCGGCGTTGACCGCGAGCGCCACGGCGAGGCAGCGGCCCTGCTCCGCGACGACGACGTGCCGCTCCCGCCCTCTCTCGAAGAGGTGCTCACGGCGCGCCTCGAGGCGCTCGCCCCCGAGGTGCGCAACCTCCTCCGCTGGTGCTCGCTCTGCGAGGCCGAGCTCACCGTCGACCTCGTCGACCTGCTCGGCGGCGACGAGGGCCCGCGCGTGCGGGCGAGGCTTGTCTCCGACGGCATCCTGGTGTTCGCGGGCGGCGTCGACGCCCGCGCGGTGCTCACCTTCGCCCACCCCACGCTGGCGCGCGTGGCGCGCGCGTCGATCGAGCCCACCGTGGTGCCCGCGATGCACGCGCGAATCGCTGAGCTCCTCGAGCGCCGAAAGGGGCTCCCGGGGGCGCGCGCGGCGCTCGTCGCGGCGCTCGCGCGGCACCGCGAGGCGGCCGGGGCCGAGCGCCCCGCGGCGCGCTCGTGGCTCGAGGCCGCGGCGCTGATGGTGGCCGGCGCGGCTGCGCCCCGCGAGGCGATGCACGCCTTCGGTCGGGTGCTGTCGCTGTGCCGTGGCGCGGTCGACGTCGAGGGCTACGCGCTCCGCGCGGCGGCGCGCGAGGGCCGCGAAGACCTCGCGCGCGCGGCGGGGGCCTCGCGGCCGCGGCGCACGGAGCTTCTGGCGCTCCGCGAGCTCGCGGTCGAGGCGCGCGACCCGCGGCTGGTGGCGCGCGCCCTCACGCGCCAGGCGCGCTACAAGCTCGAGACCTACGCCGCCGACGCCGACCGCGACACCGTGGCCGCCGTGCGCGCATCGAGGCGCGCGGGTGAGTCGCGCACCGAGGCCGAGGCGCGCTGGGTGCTGGCGGTCTACCGCGGGCGCCGAGGGATGTACCGCGACGCGCTCGCCGAGCTCGACGCGGCGCTCACTGCGTTGCGGGCGCGCGACGCCGACGCGGCGCCGCCCGGGGGCACACGCGAAGACGGGGCGCGCGCCGCGCGGGCGCTCCGCGTCGAGGTGCTGCTCTCGAAGGCGGCGCTCCTGCGGGCCACAGGTGACACGGCCGCGTGCGTCGCGGCCGCCGCCGAGGCCCACGCCCTCGCCCACGCGCACGGTCCGCGGAGGCTACTCGCGCCCACGTACGAGGAGCTCGGGATGGCGTGCCTCACGCAGGGCGGCTACGCCGACGCGCTGCGTTTCTTTCGCGCGGCCGTGGCGCTCGACCGAGAGGTCGGCAGCCGCGTGCGCATCGTCGAGGGGCTGGTGCGCGGGGCGCAAGCGTGGGCCGCGCTCGGGCTGCTCGACCGCGCGCTCGCGTGGACGCAGCGCGCGCGCGACCTGCTCACGTCGCTCGGCCACGCGAGCGTCCCCGCCACGGCGGTCGACGTCTACGCCACGCTGGCGGAGCTTCTGCTCGAGCGCGGCGACATCGACGGCGCGGCCGAGGCGATCGAGCACGCGCGCTCGGGCATCGGCCCCCTCGACTCGCGGCAGGCCCTCTATCGCGTGTACGTCGGCGACGCGCGGCTGCACCTCGCGCGCCGACAGCACCGCCAGGCGCGCGTGGCGGCCGAGGCGGCCGAGCGGGTGGCGCGCGAGGCGGGCATGATCATCGAGGCGCTCCACGGGCGCGCGTACGTGGCCGAGGCGACGGCGGGTCAGGGCGACCGGGCGGCGGCGCGGGCGTGGCTCGAGTCGGTCCTGGGCGATCCGCATTTCGCCGATCCTATGCGCGTGTTTCGCGGCGATCGCGTGGTGGCGGCGTGCGCGCGCGCGCTGCGCTTTCTTGGAGACGGGGCGGGCGCAGAGGTGCTCGAGGCGCGCCTCGCGGTGATGCGTCACCGCGTGGCCGCGACGGCCCCGATGGACGACGAGTCGAGGGAGGCATCGTGAGCGGAATCGGTCCTGTTGCGCTGGTTTTGTCCGGGGGCGGCGCGCGTGGCGCGTACGAGGTCGGCGTGCTGTCGTATCTGTACGGCGAGCTCGCGCGCCTGCGCGGGGGCGCGGTGCCGCCCATCGACATCGTGTGCGGCACCAGCGTGGGGGCCATCAACGCGTGCTACCTCGCGGCTCACATGGCCGACCCCGTCTCGGGCGTGAAGCGCCTCGTCGACCTGTGGACGGCCATTCAGTTCGAGAGCGTGCTGCGTTTCAACGTCCGCCAGGCGATGCGTCTGCCGCTCGTGCTCCGCGGCGGCGGCTCCGACGCCGACGCGGGCATCTTCGACGTCGGCCCCATGGTCGACCTCGTAACGCGCGAGGTCTCTTGGAAGATGCTCGCCCGCGCCGTACGCCGCGGGCTGCTCCGCGCGGTGAGCGTAAGCGCCACGGAGATCGCCACGGGGCGCACGACGCTCTTCATCGACAGCGCGCCCGACGTGCCCGTGCCCACCCTGCTCAACCCCCGCGTCGTGGTGCGCCACGGCATCGTGGGGCCGCAGCACGCGCTCGCCAGCGCCTCGATCCCGCTGGTGTTTCCGCCGGTGCGCATCGGGTCGATGCTCTACTGCGACGGGGGCCTCCGGCAGAACACACCCATCTCGCCGGCCATTCGCATGGGGGCGCGCAAGATCCTCGTGGTGGGGCTCTCGAAGGAGGTTGGCGGCACGGCGGTGCCCGAGGCCCTCGCCGACGCGTCACGCACGCCCACCGGCGCGACGTTTCTGCTCGGCAAGGTGCTCAATGCCTTTCTGCTCGACCACGTGCAGAGCGACGTGGAGCTGTTGCGTCGCATCAACCAGCTCTTGAGCGACGGCGAGGCTGTGTTCGGCCCTGAGTTTCTCGGCCGCATGAACCAGCGCGCCCTCGACCGCGGGGGCCAGCCCTACCGCAAGATCGAGTCGCTCGTCGTGCGACCCAGCCAGGACCTCGGTCGTATGGCGGGCCAGCACGTTCGTCGCGGTCGCATCTCGGGCTCTCTCGTAGCGCGTGCGATCATGTCTCTGCTCGACTCGGGGCTCACCGACGAGAGCGACCTCGCGAGCTACCTACTCTTCGACGGGGCCTTCGCGCGCAAGGTGATCGACCTCGGGCGCGCCGACGCGGAGGCCATGCGCGACCGCCTGCTCGCGTTCTTCAGCGACCCCGCGAAGGGCTGAGGCTCACCACGGCTCACCGCGCGCGCGCTGCCACCGCAGCAGGAGATACTCCTCGCTCACGGCGAAGCGCGCGAGCGCCCGGAGCGGGGGGTAGCTCGCCAGGGCCTGCGCGGGCTCGCGCGAGACCCCCTGCGGCGCGCCGCGGAGAATGCTCTCGGCGGCGGTGCGAAAGTCGCCGCACACGAGCATCGCGGCGTGCATCTGCGCGTGCGCGACGGCCTCGCGCCACGACGCCCAGCTCAGCCGATCGCCGAGCTGCGCCACGAGGTCTTGCGCGCGGCGCTGCACGCGCGGCTGGAGGGCGTCGAAGATGCGGCTCGCGAGGCGCCCCACGGCAGGGTCGATGCGCGCGGGCATCACGCGGCCAAACGCGGCGCGCACGGCGGCCACCAGGCGCTCGCCGTCTTGCGCCCCGAGCGCGGTCACGGGCAGGTGCCCGACGCGCGTCGACTCGAGCGTGAGGCCGATGAGAAACCGCGCGCGCGCCGTGTCGTGGGCGAGCGGCACAGCCACGAGCACCGTCGGGGGCGTGCTGCCCGCGGCCATCTCGACGCCATCGGCGAGGTCGGTGCGCACCACCAGCGGCGTCGCCTTGGGGAGTTGCAGCAGCCGAACCGCGGACGAGAACATACGGCCGAAGTCGTTCGGGGGGCTGACGAACGTGCGGTCGTTGGCGAGGCCGCCGTGGCTGCGCGTGGCGTCGCGGCGGCCGCCGTTGAGGGCGTCCCACACGAGCGCGCCGAGCTCGGGGAACGGCCCGTAGTGCGGCGGAAACAGCACGCGCGCGACGCCCTCGAGCGGCTCCGTGAGGTCGCTGATCACCGGGGGCTCGGGCCACACCGTGAGCGCGCGCCCCGAGAGGACGGCGTGCACCGAGGCGAGCGCAGCGCTCTCGTTACGCATGCGCATGGCGCTATACAGGTCGATGAGCGCGCCGAGCGCGTCGAGGCGCGAGGGGTTCTGCTCGAAGCGCCGACGCTGAAGGAGCAGGGCCTCCGCGCGCGTGTCGTCAGAGAGCGCGAGGTGTCGCGCGAGCGTCGAGGCGGCCAGGTCATCACCCGCCTCGGCGGCCTCGCGCAGGGCGGCCACCGTCGGCGCCCGCGCGGGACGCGACGGGAGGGGCGGCGGCGCAGCGGGCACTGCGAGAATGCGCGGCGCAGCGGTGACGAACGGCGGCGGCGACGGCGAGAGAGGCTCGAGCGTGACCTCGGGCGGCGACGACGAGGGAGCCCTGGGAGGTCGCAGGGTGAACCCGCGCGGCGCCGCGTCGGGAGGAGCCTCGGCAGGCGCAGGTGGCGGCGACGAAGCCATCGGCGGCGGGCGCAGCGACGAGCGTCGCGGCGCACCGGAGCCCGCGCTGGTAAACAAGGGCGTCGCTGAGCGCACCAGGAGCCCCGCCTCGATGGCGGCCCTGGGGTTGAACGGCTGTTTGGGCGGGCGCTGCGAGGCCCTGGCCGTGCGCCCTGGGTTCTGCGACGGGCGCTCCGACGCAGGCGCCACGACGGGGCGCACCGAGGGAAGCGTCGGCGCACGAAGCGGACGCGCGCTCGCGGGTCGCAGCGGCGTAGCCTCGAGGAGAGCGACATCCACGCGGTGGCTGGGTAGCAGGGCGAGCACGGCGACACGCACGGCGGCAGGCGGATCGAAGCACTCGACGAGGTCGAGCACGGTGCGCCGCGCGTCGGCGGGGTCGTCGTGCGCCTTGAGGAACGTGCCCGCAGACTCGGCGGCGCGCTCCGCGTCATCGAGGTCAGCGAGCGCGAGCTCGAGCGCGTGGCGCGCGTTCACCCGACGCGCGTTGTCGTCCCAGGTCTGCGCGGCGGCGTTGAGCGACTCGTCGATGAGCTGCTCGATGGCGACGCGCGCCACCGCGGGGGCGGCCCCCCGAAGCTCGCGCGCGTGGCGGCGCAGCGAGCCCTCGACGCTCACGTCACGGCTGTTCTGAAACGAGAGGAGCTCGAGCATCAGACCGAGCTCGGGGTCGTACGAGCGCGAGCGGGCGACCTCGGCAGCCTCGAGGTAGTAGCGCGCGCGCACCTCGGGTGAGCTCGACGTAGTGGCGAGCAGGCCGAGCGCGCGCACGAGCACGCCGTGTCGCCCCGACGCGGACGCGAGGCGACGCACCGCCGAGAACGTCGCCCCGAGAGCGGGGCCCTTCATGAACAGCGCGAACTGTTCGTCGAGGGCATCTACGACTCGGCCCGCGCGCTCGAGGAGGCACGCCCGGCGATAGGCGATAGCGTGGCGTGCATGCTCGCCAGCAGCGAACGACGAGAGGTCGTTGTAGATGGCGAAAATTGTATCGAATGCGGCCGCCTCGACGGCCACGGCCTCCGCAATCTCGAGCGCCTCGGCGTCCGACGGGATGCGCCGGAGGAACGCTCGCAGCGTCGTGAGCGCCCGAGCAGGCGAGCGCATCACGTCGCGAGCGACGCGCGTCGCGCAGAGCATCCTCGCGGCGGCGGCGGCGTCGTCGGCGCACTCCGCCGACCAGCGCATGAGCCTGCCCAGCGCGGCCTCGGGCTGACCGAGCGCGATGAGCGCGCGCACGACGAGCCCCTGCACCGCGGCTCCGCCTTGCTCCTGCGCGATCCGGTCTACACACTCGATCGCGTCGGCGGGGCACGGCGGATCCGCTGCGGCGTACTCCGCGGCGATAGCCAGGAGGTGAGCACGGCGCTCCGTCGGGTCGCGCACCACGTCGAGCTGCTCGGTGAGCAGCTTCGCGTAGCGCGCGCGATCACCCACGCGCGGCAAGAGTTCGAGGAGTCGCGCCGAGGTATGCTCCCTCGCGAATGCGCGCAGCCGCCAGAGGGCAGCGAGTTCGAGCGAAGGCGCGTCCTTGCGTCGATACCCGTCGGCGAGCGTGCGCAGCGCCGCGACGTGCTCCTCGGTGGCCCCCGGGCACGCCGCGAGGTGCTCAATGAGCGGGAGCGTCTCGGGCGTGTCCTTCACGCGGCGCAACATCTCGAGCACGGCGCCTCGAAACGCTCGGTCCGCGAGGCCCACGGCCCCCGCGGCCTCGAGCGCGACCTGCCGCGCGCGCTCGGGGGCGCCCAGTGGCTCGAGGCGTGACATCGCGGTGCGGGTCACGGCACTCACGTCGCGCACCGACGCGAGCGAGCGCACGACGGCGAGCGCCGCGTCAGCGATCTGCGCCGCGTCGCCCGCGACGTTCGCAGCGCCGAACCAAGCGATCGTGGCCTCAGGCGAGAGCGGCGCGAATGACGCGAAGCGCCGCGACACTTCAAGCGCCTGCGCGATCGAGCCGCTGTGCGCCATGAGGGCTCTCACGCGCAGCGCGAGCAGCGCGGTGCTATCACCGACGAGGTCATGGAGGCGCGCGATATCGTCGCACCGCTGACGCGTTGGCGACGGCTCTGAGAGGCACGACGCGAAGACGCCAAAGATGCCGTCGGCCTTGCCTGTGAATCGCGTGATGAAGTCTCGCTCCCAGGCGTCGTTGGCCGCGTGCATCATCGCGCGGAGCGCGTCGAGCGCGAGCGCCGCGTCGTCGGAGTGCTCCGCGAGCGCGCAGAGCGAGGCCGCCACCGCGAGCTCCGAGGGCAGCTCGTCGAGGAGCAGTGCGAGGCCGTCGGCGGCGCCTTGCAGGTCTCCCGCGCGATCAAGCAGGTCCGCCCGCTCGAGCGCTGCGCGCACGCGCACCGAGGGCAACTCCGCGCGCATCGCGAGGCGGTTGAGCACCGCGGGAAGCTGCGCCGGGTCTTCGCTCCGGCGAGCCGTACGCACCCAAAGGGCGGCCACCCGCTCGTCGTGCAGCGCGCGCGGGCCGAGGACCTTCGCGGTGAGCCTCACGTCGCGAAACGCTCCGGGCGCGCGCGAGAAGTCCGACAGAAGCCGCTCGAACGCAGCGTCGAGCGAGGCGGCCGGCGTCGCGTCGAGAGCGCGCAGCACAGTCACGACGCGAGTCACTTGCGCGTCGGCGCTAGCGTGCAGGCGTGCGATCCCGGCGAAGGCCTCCGGCGCAGGGTCGTCAATGGCCGCAAGGCACGCCTCTGCGGAGGCCACGTCTCCCCCAATCTCCTCGAGCTCGGCGAGCCACAAGAGCAATCGGGTGCGCGTCGCCTGATCCAACGAAGTCGAGCGTGCAACGCTCCAAAGCGTATCCCGCACCGCCCCGGAGACCGCCGGGTCTTGGGCCAACGAGGCGAGCAGTTCGAACGCCTCCGCGTCGTCGGGCTGATGCCGCAGCGCCTCACCGAGCGCCTGCGCAGCGAGTGACGGCTGCGAAGCGATCTCAATCGCGGCGACGCCCTTCCACGCCGCCGAGCGCGAGGTTGGCGACGCGCGACGCGCGTCGGCGCGGAGGCGCGCGGCGAGTTCGACGGCACGCCCCTGCTCGGCGAGCACATCGCGCAGAGACTCACGCGCGTCGCGGGCGAACTCCTCGGGCATCAGCGCGTGAACGATCCACGCCGAGGCCGCCTCGCCCGGGAGACCAGCGCTCTCCGCCAGGCGCGCGCAACGCACGAGCAGCCGCGACGCAGAGGGGAGATCCGACGGCGCCCCGAGGAGCGCACGCGCGGCAGCTTCCGCCGCAACATACACGGCCGCGCGCGGCCGCCCCGTCGCAGCGAGGGCCTCGGCGAGCGACTCACCACCCTCGGCACCCTTCGACTCGATCCACGCGTTGAGTGCGTGCTCTCGCCAGCGCTCTCGGTCGTCGCGCTTTCGGGCGTGAGCGGCGCACTCCAGCAAGGTCGCAACGAGGCGTGTTCCCCCTGAGACCCCCGACCGGAGGCGGGCGAAGGTCACGAGGAGCGCAGCCGTCCGCGGATCATCGGGCGCGAGGCGCGTAAGGTCGTCGAGGGCCTGCACGGCCTCGGCGTGGTCGTCGGTCCGGAGCCACGCGCATGCAGCCGCGTGGAGGTTCGCCGATGTGGCGCGCTGCTGCGCGAT
>CANMAT010000084.1 GCA_947494865.1 Deltaproteobacteria bacterium | reverse complement strand
GTCGCGGCGCAGCCGGTCGAGGCTCAGCCCGCGCTCGCCCCGCGTCGCGTCGGCGATGAGCGCGTACGCCAGAAACTCGCCGCGGTACACCGCCGGCGACTCGCTCGGGAGCGCCTGCTCCCACAGGTCGCGCGCCGAGGCGAGCGCGGCGTCTTCGAGCGCTTCGAAGAAGTCGGTCCCCGTGAGGTGCGCCGCGAGGCCCCCGTCGCGCGGCACGATCGTGAGCTCGAGCGGCTGCGTGTTGACGAAGAACTTGTGGCGCCCAAGCTTGATGACATTATCTGTCCCATCGAAGAGCTCGCTCTTGTCGCGCAGGGCGCGCAGCCCATCCTGGCGCGCGGCGCGGAGCCTCCCCTCGACCTCGTCGGCCTTCACCGTGTCGCCGAGGGCGCGGAGCTGCTCGACGAGGTCGCGCACCTTCGAGACCATCGGGTCGCCAGCGAGGTAGGCGTTGAGCTCCTCGGCGGTGGCGAACGAGCGCGCGCGGCGCACGACGCCCTGCAAGATGCGGTCGGCCGCGGCGAAGAGGTTCTGCGCGCGGCGCTGGCGCTCGTCGAGGAGGGTCTGCCGGCGGCTGCTGAAGGCGTCGTTGAGCTCCTCGCGGCGCGTAGCGAGCTCGACCGCGAACTCGTCGAACTCGCCGAAGCGCCCCTCGAGCTCCTCGATCTGCACGAGGAGGCGCGACAGCGAAGCGTCGCAGCGCTCGGGCGAGTCGGCCACGGCGAGGGCGCCCTGCACCGCCTGCGCGAACACCTTCACCTGTACGCCGAACTCGGCGCGGCCCTCGAGCCCGCGGAGCTCCTTCGCGCGCGACTGCACGATGGCGCGCGCGCGGTTGAGCTGCGCGAACACCTCGCTCACCGCGTCGAGGATGCGCGTGCGCACCGTGGGGTCGTCGACCTCGAGGCCCGCAACGGTCTCGCTGAGCACCGTGAGGCCCTCGTGCACGGTGCCCACCTCGGCGGCGACGGGCGTGAGCTCGACGGTCTTGGCCGCCTTGCCCGCGCGCTCGACGGCCGCCGCGATGGCCTCGTGCAGGGGCCTGAGCGCGTCGTCGCCCGCGAGAAAGCCCGCGGCCGCGACGCTCGTCTCGACGAAGCGCGCGTCGACCTCGGCCTCGAGCGCGTCGACGCGCTTGAGGTCCATGTAGCGGAGCTCGCGCAGCGTGCCGAGCGCGCCGCGCTGCTTGCGGAGGGCCGTGAGCGCGGCCATGAAGGCCTCGGCGCTGCGCAGGTCTTCGGGGCGCGCGCGCATGAGCTCGCGCTGCGCCTCGTCGGCCTTCGCGAGCGACTCGACGGCGCGGCTACGAATGGCCTCTACCTTCTCGAACTCGTCGATAATCTGCTCGGCCGTCGCGGCGAGATGCTTCACCGTCGCGAGCAGGTCGAAGCACTCGGCGTGGCCCAGCCAGTGGAAGGCGTCGCCCATGCGCCGCGCGGCGATGATGAGGTCTTCCCACGTCTGCCGCGTGGGGGTCTCGGTGTACGCGATGCGCCGCATCGAGAGCGCGTCGGAGACCCCGCGCACGAGGTCGGGGTTGCCGATCTTCGCGAGGAACGAGCCCGTGGTGGGGGCGGCCGCGGCGAACTCGGCCGACGTGAAGGGCGTGCGCCACACCTGCATCGGATGAACGCGCGTGGGCTCCTCGCCCGGCGCCGCGCGAAACACGATCATGGTGCCGTCAGCAAAGAGCGAGTACCCGTGGCACGCGATGGGCGTCGCCACCTCTTTGCGAATGAGGTTGTACGGATAGAGCAGGTACTTGCCGTCGGGCTCGCGGAAGAAGACGTACAGCACGTCTTCGCCGTTGGGCGACTTGACCACGCGCTCGAAGCGCATGTTCGACGCGTCGCCGTCGAAGCGCTTGTGCTCGCCCGTGAGCAGGTAATACCCGTCGGGAAAGAGCACGCCCTGGTCTTCGGGGAGCGCGAGGCACGCGAGCTCCATCGCGTCGACGCGCACCACCTGCTTGCGGCGCGGGTTGTAGAGAAAGTGCCGCCAGGCCGTCTCGCGGTACGGCTTGATGCGCACCAGAATGAGCGCGCCCAGCTTCGCGTAGCTGATGGACGCGTCGTCGAGGCTCTGGTTCGCGTCGTCGACGGGCTCGGCGTAGATGCCCTGCCCCGTGGCGGTGTTGTTCTCGACCTTGATGGTCAGGTCGCCGTGAATGGTCTCGACGAAGAGCTCATCGAGAATGGACACGTGCGGGTGGCGGCCCGTGCGGTGGTCGTCGCGGGTGGTCTGCTTCCACGCGAAGTCGTGGGCCCGCGGGCGCACGTTGTCTTCTTCGCCGCGCGCGTCGAGGTACGAGACCTTCGCCCCCGCGTCGATGCCCCAGCGAAACACCTTCTGGTCGCGCGCGCCGCCGCCCGTCGAGCACACCGCCAGCAGGCGCAGGTCGGTGCGCCGCAGCTGCGCGAGGCGCGTCTCTTTCACGTAGCGAAACTGGTCGCCGAAATCCTTCGCGAAGCGCTCGTCGGTGAGATACGCCGCCGTCTCGAGGGGCACGTCGCGCAGGGTGAGCGCCCCGTCGCTGCGCTCGATCTCGTAGAGACCGAACACGTCGGGCACGGTCACCTCGGGCTTCATTCCGACGAAGACGTCGAAGCCCACGAGCAGGTGCTTGCCCATCGCCACGAGGTCGCGGGGCAGGCAGTTGTTCTCGGTGCGAACGCGCTCCGTCGCCACGAGCGCCAGCTCGCTGCCGCCGAAGACCTCCTTGCGACGCGCGTTGAGCTGTTCGGCTTTCGAAGCGAGGGCGTCGGCGTGGCTCAGGAGCCGTCGGCGAATGACCTCGTAGCTGCCGCCGAGGTCATCGGTCGAGGCGCCGGCCGCAGCCGTCGGCTGCGCCCCCGGCACGGGGGCTTCGGTCGCGGCGTCGGACATGGGGAGTTTCAGCCCTTCGTGGATTCGTCGTCAGAGGCTGCGGTGCCGAGCTGCGTCATGAGCGAGCGGAGCACCTCGCTCTGGTCGACGGCGCCGTCGATCGACTGGCCCACCGACACCGCGCGAATGAAGCGCTCGAAGAACTGACCGTCGCCGCCCACGATGTTGATCTTCGCGTGCTCGAAGGCCGCGCGCAGCACCTCGGCCTGCACGCCCGCGACGTCGCGCTTCGCGCGGATCGACTCGAGCGCCACCACCTTCTGCTGGTCGAGCCGGAGGCGAAACTCCTCGTGCTCGCGCCCCACGCCGTCGAGGAGCTTCATCGCCTCGGCCTTCTCCGCGATGCCCGACGCCTCGGCGCTCATCTTCGCGCGCGTGGCGCTCGCCTCGGCCGCGCCCATCGTCTCGTGCGCCTTCGCCTCGGCCTCGCGCACCCGCGCCGCCGCGAGCCCGCTCGCCGCCTGCTCGGCCTGCGCGCCGTCGGCGAGGCGCACCTTCGCGCGCGACAGCTTGTCCGACGCCTCGAGCTCCGACTCGGCCGTGATGAGCCGCTGCCGCGCCTGCGACTTCGCCACCTCTTCGGCCGCCTCCGCCGCCCTCACGTGCTGCACCGTGATCTGCGAGGCCGCCCCCTCGGCGTTGATCTTCATCGTCTCGCGGTGGCGGTTCGCCTCGGCGAGCGCGCGCACATCTTTGATGCGCTCCTCCTCCTCGGCCACGGTCTTGTCGACGGCGATGCGCGCGCGCACCACCTCGGCGATCTCGCGCCGCTGCCGCTCGATCTCGCCCTCGCGGGTGATCTTCTGCGCCATCACGTCGGCCTCGCGGGTGCTCACCTCGAGCTGCCGCGCGCGCTCGACGCGCTCGATCTCCACGCCGATCTCGCGCTCCTTGTTCTTCATCGCCACGAGCACCGCGCGCTCGCGCACCTGCGCGGCCACGAGGGTCTCCTCGGCGTTCTTCTCCTGCGCGAGCACGGTGCGCTTGTGCTCGTCGTTGGCCACGCGCGTCGCCTCGTTCTGCTCGCGCGCCTGCGCGATGGCGACCTCTTTGTCCTTCCGGGCCTCGGCCTCGGCGCGCTTCTGCTCGAAGCGGTACAGCGCCTCGGCGCTCGTGAGGTTCTGCGACCCGATCTCCATGCGCTCCTTCTGGCGCAGGTCGTTGGTCTTGAGGTTCTGCGTCACCGTGAGGTCGGTGATCTTGCGAATGCCCTCGGCATCCATGATGTTGTTCTGGTCGAGCGACTCGATCGGCGTCTGCTCCAGGTAATCGATGGCGCAGTCGTCCATCACGAACCCGTTCAGGTCCTTGCCGATCACCTCGATGATCGCGTCCTTGAAGTGGTCGCGCTCCTTGTAGAGGTCTTCGAAGTTCATGCGCTTGCCCACCGTCTTGAGGGCCTCGGCAAACTTCGCTTCGAAGAGCCCCTCGACGGTGCCCTGGTCGCTCGCGCGAGCGCACCCGATCGACTGCGCCACCTTCAGCACGTCGTCGTGGGTCTTGTTCACCCGCACGAAGAACGTAACTTTGATGTCGCCGCGGATGTTGTCTTTACAGATCAACCCCTCCTTGCCGGCGCGGTCGATCTCGATGGTCTTCACCGAGATGTCCATCACCTCGGCCCGGTGCACGATGGGGTAGACCACCGCGCCCGTGAAGGTCACCACGGGCTCGCTCTTCAGGGTGTTTACGATGAGGGCCTTGCCCTGATCCACCTGGCGATAGAAGCGTGCGAGCAGCGCGAACACACCCAGCACGAGGAGCACCAGCGCGCCCACCGCGACGAGGATCGGGATCAATGGCTCCATCTGTCGAATACCTCCGAGCGAAACGTTCCCCGCGAACGGGCGCAGGTATACCCGCTGCCCGACGCCGCGCTAGCGTTACACCCGTTTCTCGGCCCCGTGTTCGGTCTTTTGCTCCGCCCCGTCGCCTTCTTCGAGCGCGCGCGCCACGGGGTGCTCCACGACGCGCAGCGCCGTGAGCCGATCGACCGCCTCGACGTGCACCACATTCTTGTCGGCGTCGAAGCCCGTGATGATCACCCGGTCGCCCCGCTTGAGCGCGCTGCCGCCCTCGTGCCGCGCGTCGAGGAGCAGACCCGCGCCGCCATCGTGCACCAGCACCTGACCAAAGCTTGCGTCGAGGCGCCCCGTCGACACCTCCGCCTCGCGCCCCACGAGGCTCGACCGCGTGACGGCCTTCTGCGTGGTGAACACCGCTCCGAGCGGCCGCGCGCTGTAGCTCGCGAGGAAGAACGAGCTCACCAGCGCCGCCACGAGCAGAAGCGCCTGAAACGCCCCGGGCGACATCACCGCGAGAGCCGCGCGGTCGAAGAGCATGACGCCCAGCACGCTCACGAGCCAGCCGTAGATCACCAGCAGGCTGACGGTCACCGTCATGGGCACGCGCCGCAGGCCGAAGGCGCCCAGCGTCGAGAAGAGGCCGCCGTGGTGCACCCCGCCGTGCGCCGCGTCGCCCGCGTCGCAGTCGCCCGCGTCGCCCGCATCACCGACGTCGCCCGCGTCGCCCACGTCGCCCACGTCGCCGCCGTGCTCTGCGCCGCCGAGCAGGTCGAGGTCGACCGCGCCCAGGAGCATCGACGCCCAGTAGAGCAGCACCACCCCGAGCAGCACGGTGTACACCACCACGGGGAACGTCAGAATCGCGACCAGCAGGTGCGGCACGGGCGCGAGGATACCCCTTCGCGTCGGGGGCGCGAGTCGCATGTGCCCGATCTGGAGGCGCGGTGCTAAGGTCGCCCGATGGCGGCTGGGAAGCTCGATCCGAAGGCGATGAAGGTGCTCGGCACCCTCGCCGCGCAGGCCCTCTCGACGATCGTGGGCGACGGCGACGCGTGGAGCGAGGGCAAGAACGCCGCGCGCGCCCTGGTGACCCGCGACCCCATCGACTCGGTGCTCACCACCGTCACCGGGGCCACGATGTTGTTCTACCTCGCCGAGCGCAAGGTGAACCCCAAGGTGAAGACCCTCGCCGACGCCGCGGTGTTCATCACCACGTGCCTGTCGGTGGGCTACTCCGACATCTTCGCGCGCACCGAGGCCGGCAAGGCCATCGCCTCGACGGTGATGACCATCGGCCCCTCGATGACCGCGAAGCTCTTCGAAGCCCCGAAGTCGCAAGCCCCCGAGCGCGACCCCGCGCTGCAAGAGATCGCCGACATCCAGCGGCAGATTCTCGCGCGCCTCGACGCCCTCGTGGCCGCCGCGCAGAAGCCCTGACGGTCAGTCTTCGAGGAGCGCGAGCAGGTCGTCGCGGGTGAGCGAGCCCGCCGGGTCGCCGCCGTCGAGCGCGGCCTCGGCGAGCGCGCGCTTCTTCGTCTGGAGCGTGAGAATGCGCTCCTCCACGGTGTCTCGCGCCACGAGGCGGTACACCGTGACGGGGCGCTGCTGCCCGATGCGGTGCGCGCGGTCGGCGGCCTGATCTTCGACCGCGGGGTTCCACCACGGGTCGAGCATGAACACGTGGTCGGCCGCCGTGAGGTTGAGCCCCGTGCCGCCCGCCTTGAGCGACACCAGCATCACGGGCGGACCGCCCTCGGACTGAAACTCGCGCACCACCTCGGCGCGGTCGCGCGTGCTGCCGTCGAGGCGCGTGAAGCCCACGCTCGCTTCTTTCAAGTGCGGCTCGACGCGGTCGAGGAGCGACGTCCACTGCGAGAACACCAGCGCGCGGTGCCCATCGGCCGCGGCCGACTCGAGCGCGTCGACGAGGCACGCCACCTTCGACGACGTGTCTGCGTGTTGACCGGGTACGAGCCCCGCGTGGCACGACGCCTGACGCAACCGCAAGAGCGCCTCGAGCGCCGCGAGCGTGTTGCCCCCGCCGCGGAGCGCCTCCACCACGTCGTCGCGCGTGGCCGCTCGCACGGCGTCGTACACGGCGCGCTCGCGCTCATCGAGGTCGACGCGCAGCACCACCTCGCTGCGCGCCGGGAGCTCGGGCGCCACGTCGCGCTTGAGCCTGCGCAGAATGAACGGCGCCGTGCGCGCGCGCATCCTCGCCACGGCCTCACCGTCGCCGCCCGCGATGGGGGCGGCGTAGCGCTCGTCGAAGTCGCCGCGGCCCCCGAGGAGCCCCGGGTTGCTGAAGTGAAAGAGGCTCCACAGCTCTTCGAGGCGGTTCTCGACGGGCGTGCCCGAGAGCGCCACACGAAAGGCTCCCTTGAGCGCGTAGGCGGCGCGCGCGGTCTGGCTGTCGGGGTTCTTGATGGCCTGCGCCTCGTCGAGCACCACCACGTCCCATTGCTCTTTGGCGAGCGCGTCGGCGTCGAGGCGCAGCACCGCGTAGGTGGTGAGCGTCACGTCGGCGCGCGCGTCGAGCCTGCGCCCCGCGCCGTGATAGACCCACACCTTGAGCGACGGCCGAAAGCGACGGATCTCGGCCTCCCAGTTGTCGACCACGCTGCGCGGCGCCACCACGAGGGCGCGTCCCTTCAGCGCGCAAATGGTCTGGAGCGTCTTGCCGAGGCCCATGTCGTCGGCGAGCACTGCGCCCATCTGCGCGTCGCGCAGAAAGCACAACCAGTCGACGCCGCGCTTCTGGTAGGCGCGCAACGTCGCCGTCACATCACCGGGGAGCGCCACGTCGGGGATCGCTGCGAAGCCCTCGGTGAGCGCGCGCAGCCCTTCGAGCGCAACGGGGCGCGGGTGCTCGAGCGCATCGCAGAACTGCGCCAGCGCGGGCAACGCCGCGCGCGGAACGTCGCCCTTCTCGTCGCGCGCGGCGAGCAGATCGGCCACACGGTTGCCGTGCTCGCGCAGCCACGACGCGGGCAACGGAGCCCACCCTCCGTCGTTGAGGGGAACCACGTCGAGGCCCTCGCGCCACGCGGTGAGCACGGCGCCCGCGTCGGCCTTCGCCGGCGGAGCGTCGTCGTCGCGGCCGCTCTCGCGCGGCAGTTCGAAGGTGAGTTCGAAGCCCGTGTCGCTCGGTTCGAAGCGGGGCACCACCTCGCGCGTGCCGAAGAGCGACGCGGTGGTGTCACTCCCGGCGCTCCACGCCTTGAGCTTCGCGAGAAAGCGCCCCGCGTCGTCGCCCCGAAAGTCCGCGCGCGTGCCGGGCAACAGACCCAGCTCGTCGCGCAGTCGGTGTACGAGCGCCACCTCGGCCTCGGGGTCGCGCACGGGCACCGGGCCGCGCTGATAGATCATCTTCGCGCCCTCGATGCGCGCCGTCACGGGGGTGCCGTACACCAGCGCGGGCGTCACCGAGAGAAGGTGCGGGAGCAGCGTGGCGTTCATCGCGACGCGCGGCGCTACACCGCGGGCCACCTTGGGGAGCTTCTTGGCGCGCACCTCGACGGGCACCTGCGCGCGCAGCGCCGGGAGTCGTTCGAGCACGAGCTCGGGCACGTCGCGCTTCGCGAAGGTCTGCGTACGCGGAAGACCCTTCCAGGTAGGTCCCGTGAGCTCGGTGGCGCCGTAGGGGCGCAGCACATCGTCGCAGCGGGCCACACCGGGGGCGAGCTCGTCGGTCACCGCGGGGTCGCGCGCGATGCGCAACAGAAAGCCTCCCTCGTGGTCGTCGAGGGTCACGCGCGGGAGCACCGGCTCCGTCGAGACGCGCACGCTCACACCGTCGCAGCGCACGTCGTCGCAGCGCGAGAGCGCGTCGAGCAGCGTGGCGAGGGGGGCGCGCGTGCGCGGGTCGAGCGCGCGGTCGACGGCGAGGTCGGCGTCGCTCGTGGAGAGCGAAACGGTCACGTCGGAGAGGGCGGAGGGGAGCTTCGTCTCAGCGCCGTCGGGGCCCACGAGGTAGCGCTCGCAGAGAAGGCCCTCGCGGCCCTTCGAGAGCGCGTAGCGAAGGTGTGATTGCACCTGTGAGGTCGAGGGCAGCGCGACGCCCGAGAGGTGCGACGCTTCGAGCGCGAGGGCGCCCGCGACGATGTGCGCGCAGGGGTCGGAGCCGCCGCAGTCGCAGGCCCACTCCATCGACTCGGGGTAGAGCACCGCGGTGGGAGGTGTGGGCCAATCGGGGAGCCTCACCGCGAGCACGGCCTCGTCGTCGGACTCGCGCTCGAGCATCACGGCGCCGTCGCGCACGAGCTCGACCCCGGTGGCGAAGCGCGGCGCGGGGCAGCGCTTGCGGAGCCTGGCGATCATCGACTGGAGCGCGGCGAGGTCTACGGGCATCGCGCGATGCTTAGCACCGAAGCCCTCGGCGGTTGAACGGCGGAGTGGCGCGCGCTGGACACGCCGCGGCGCGATGGTTCATCTTCGCCGGTGCGATGCAGCCCCCTCTCGCTACGGTCTCTGCGCCGTCGGGCCGCCGCCCTCGCGGCGATCAGGTCGTCGTGCTCCGGGGCATTCCCTGGGAGCAGTACGAGGCCCTCTGCCGCGCCCGCGAAGACGCCGCCGGGCCCCGCATGGCCTACCTCGACGGAACGTTGGAGATCATGAGCCCCGCCCGCGCGCACGAGCACCACAAGAAGCTGATCGCGAGGCTCATCGAAGCGTGGGCCGACGAGGCCGGCGTCGACCTCCAGGGCTTCGGCTCTGAGACCTACCGTCGCAAGGCGAAGGAGGCCGGGGTCGAGCCCGACGAGTGCTACTGCGTGGGTGATGCGAAGCCCCTGCCCGACCTCGCGATCGAGGTGGTGAACACGCGCGGCGGCGTCGACAAGCTCGAGGTCTACCGCCGACTCGGCGTGGCCGAGGTGTGGTTCTGGGCGAGCGAGCGCTTCTGGATCTATCGCCTCGTCGACGGGCGCTACGTCGAGCGCGCGACGAGCGAGGCGCTCACGGGCTTCGACGTCGACGCGTGCGCGCGGCTCGCGGCGTCGACCGAGACCTCGCAGCAGGCCGCCGCGGTGCGCGGCTGGCGCGCGGCCCTGCGTCGGCGCGCGTAGCGGGCGCCCGGCCTTCGCTGTACTGTCCGACCATCATGGCCGGAGACCCAGCGCACCAGCTCTTCGATGATGAGGAACGCAACAGCCCCGAGGTCGAGGCGGCGTACGCGGCGGCGCCCGAGCGCATGAAGGCAGAGAT
>CANMAT010000083.1 GCA_947494865.1 Deltaproteobacteria bacterium | reverse complement strand
TCGGGCATTGCCCGGCGCTCCGTGGGCTCGGCTCATCGACTCACGCGACGAGCGCGTTACAGCGACGTGCGGGCGCGGAGCGATGCGCTCATCGTCTGTTCGCGTCGGGAATTGCCCGGTGCGAAGCCCCTGTAGTTGCCCGGTGGTGCAGCCGCGGGACGCGGCGATCCCCGGCCCCTGCGCTCCCCATGCGAAAATGCGCTCGATGTCATCGACCTATACACGGCTGTACGTGCATCTGGTGTGGGCCACGAAGCTGCGCACGCGCTGGATCACCCCTGCAATCGCTCCACGCCTCCACGGCCTGCTCTCGTCACGGTGTCGCCCGCTCCGTTGTGTGGCCCTCTCGGTCGGTGGCGTCGAGGAGCACGTTCATGTGCTCGTGGGGCTCCACCCCTCTGTAGCGGTCGCCGACCTCGTGCGCGATCTCAAGGCGTGCTCGTCGGGCTTCATGCACGACGAGTGCGGCGTCAGCGCCTTCGCGTGGCAGGAGGGCTATGGCGCGTTCACGCTCCGCGACACGGAGCTCGACACGGTGCGCGACTACATTCGCAACCAGCCTGCACACCATGGTGAGGCATCCATCGTGACCGAGTGGGAGCGCGTGGGGCCGCCACGCGGTGTCCGTTGAGCGATCGATGATCGTGCACGGAGGTCATCACGCATCACTTTCGCCGATCAAGGCAGGTGATCGATGAGGTGGCTGAGCGCCGGGCAACGCCCGGTGCGATCCCCCTGTAGTTGCCCGGTGGTGCAGCCGCGGGACGCGGCAAACCCCGGCCTTCGCTCGCGCCGCCCCCGGAAAGAACCTGGGGCACGATGAGGGTGCAGCCCGGGGGACCCGGCAAACCCCGGCGCTCTGCGATTGAAGTGTTCGTCGTCAGGGCGTTTGCGGCGCCTCTTCGCACGCGATGCGCGCGGTGATAGGAGTGCGCCATGGGACTTCGTTCGAGTGTGGAGCGGTCGCTGTGTGCCCTCTCGCTGGTGGCGCTGGGCTGCGACGCGCAACCCGCGGCGCCCGTCGACAGCGGGGCCGTGACGGTTGATGTCACCGACGCCGCGGTGGCGGCCGACGCGCCTGACGCGGCCGTGGCTGCGGGCTGTTACACGCCGCCGACGGGGAGCCGCGCGCCCACGTTTCAGCGCCTCTCGGCGCCCGTCGAGGTGGTGCGCGACAGCCTCGGGATTCCGCACCTGTACGCGGCCACCGACGACGATGTGTTCTTCGCGTCGGGGTACACGCAGGCGGTCGATCGGCTGTTTCAGATGGAGCTCATGCGGCGCTCGGCGCGCGGTGAGCTCGCCGCCGTGATCGGCCGCGAGAAGCTCGGGCAAGACCAGCTCGTGCGGCTCATGGGCGTGGTGCGCTGGGGCACCGAGAGCGCCGAGCGCGTGCGCAGAGAGCACCCGGAGATTCACCGCCTCCTCGACGCGTGGACGGCGGGTGTAAACCGTCGCGTCGCCGAGGTGAACGCGGGCACGGCGCCGCTGCCCGCGGGCTTCGGCCCCGGCGAGTTCGACTTTCGCCCCGCCCTGTGGACCGTCGACGACCCCTACATCGTGTCGCGGCTCATTCTGTTTCAGAACGCCAACCAGCTCGATTACGACCTGCTCTCCACCATCATCAACGGGCTCTTGCCCGAGGCCAACGCGCTGCCCCTCTCGCGCTCGCTCACGACGGCCTTCATTCAGCCGCCGGACGAGCGTCCTATGCCCGTCATGGCCCGTCGTACGCGGGCTCCGCGCGAGCGTCGGAGCGTGCCCGTCGCGCCGCGGCGCAGGGTCGATCCGTCGCTGATGGCGCGCGTCGACGCGCTGCTCGAGGGCGCGTCGCCCTTCGCGCACGGGGCGAGCAATAACTGGGCGGTGGCGGGGCGGCACACCTTCAACGGACGACCGCTCATCGCGGGCGACCCGCACCAGCCCATTCGTACGCCGTCGGTGATGTGGGCGCACCACATGAACAGCGCCGCGCGCGGCGGCACCTTCGACGTGCTGGGCTTCTCCTTCGCGGGGGCGCCGGGCGTGCACCTCGGCCACAACCGTCGCATCGGGTGGACGGCTACCACGGCCTATCCCGACATGATGGACATCTGGCGCGTGCCCTACGGGGGCACCTCGGTGACCCTCGCGGGACGCGAGCTCGCGGTGCGCGCGTGCACCGAGACCATCGCGGTGAAGGGTGAGGCCGCGCAGGCGTACCCCGTCGAGCTCGTGGGCGATCAGGGGGTGCTCTTGCCCACCAACCTCACGCCGGTGCCCGTCACCTCGGGGTCGGAGCGATTGCTCTACCAGTGGACGGGCTTTCGCCCCACACAAGAGGCGGTGCTGTTCTTCGGCATCGACCGCGCGGCGAGCGCCGAGGCCTTCGACGCCCTTACGCGCGAGAACGAGATCGCGGCGTTCAACTTTCTGGCGGCCGACGCGCAGGGCCTCGCGTACCGCTCGACGGTGCTCGTCCCCGACCGCGGCGACCCGCGCACGATGCCCAACCCGAGCACCGCCCTCGACGGCACCGACCCGCGCACCGTGTGGACGGGGACGCTCCTCACGGCCGATCGACAGCCCCACAGCCGCGGCGGCGCGCGGGGCTTCGTGGCGTCGGCCAACAACGACCCCTTCGGCTTCACCGGCAACGGCCGCTACGACGACGACCCGTTCTATTACGGCACCTGGTTCGACCCGGGCACGCGCGCGGCGCGCATCGAGAGCGAACTCACGCGGCTCACGACGCGCGGCACGGTGACCGTGGCCGACATGGAGGCGCTGCAGACCGACACGTACAACACCCTCGCCGACGAGGTGCTCCCGTCGTTGCGCGACGCGTGGCAGGCGGCGGCCACCGCGCCCGCGCTCATGCGGTACCGCAGCGACCCGGCCAACGCGGCCCTCTACGACGCCCTCATGGCGTGGGACAAGCGCATGGCGCGCGACGCGGCGGCGCCGGTGATCTACGAGGGCCTGCAGCACTTTCTCGCGCGCGCCGTGCTCGCCGACGACGTGCAGGTGCTCTTCGACGCGGTGATCTCGCGGGAGCCCGTGTACATTCTCAAGCTCCTGGCGCACACGCTCAACCGGCGCTTCCCGATGGCCGATCGCTTCATGCAGCAGGGGAGAGACGCGCTGGTGCTGCAGAGCCTCGACGAGACGCGCGCGTGGCTCGCGCAGCGCTTCGGCAGCGCCGACCCGGCGCGCTACCGCTGGCGCGACTATCACCGCACGGCGCTGCGCCCGATGTTCGATCGCGCGGGCCCCTTCGACGCGGGCAGTTCGCAGACCGAGGGCTCCATTGGCACGGTGAACGTGTCGCAGGCGCTCTTCTTCGACGGGGCCCAGCCGCGCATGTTTCACGAGTCGCGCGCGGGCGCCGTGTATCGCATGGTGACCTCGTTCGGCGCGGACGGTACGCCGAGCGCCGTGGTGAACTTTCCCATCGGCGTGTCGGGCGTGCCCGGGTCGACACACTGGCTCGACACGCAAGACGACTGGGTGAACGGGCGCTACCGCCCGATGCCGTACGAGCGCGCCGCCGTCGACGCCGACGCGCGCGAGCGCAGCACGCTGATGCCGTAGCTCAAGGCGTCTGCAAGCGGCCGAGGGCGGTGCGCGCGATGGCGAGGTCGGGCTGCGCGCGGAGGGCCGCGCGAATGTGCTCGAGCGCCTCGGCGCGGTTGCCCTTCTGCTCGAGCAAGAGCGCCAGGTTGGTGTGCGCGTAGGCGTAGTTCTCGTCGTCGGAGAGGGCCGCGCGGTACTCGCGGATGGCCTCGTCGGTGCGCCGCTGCGTGTTGAGCGCCCGCGCGAGGTTGTAGTGAATGCGCGACCGCAGGCGCAGGTGGTCGGCCATGGGGGCGTTCCATCGGGGCTCTTGCGTCATGGCGGTGCGAAAGTGGGTGATGGCCTCGTCGACGCTGCCCGCGTTCGAGGCCGCCACGCCGCGCTCGAGGTGCGACTGGGCGTCGCCCGTGTCTTCGACGCGACGCGGAGGCGCGGGCGCGGCGACGACGGGCGCGGCGACGACGGGCGCGGCCGCGGGCTGCGGGGCCTCGGGCGGGGCAGTGTGCGCGGGGTTGCTCGCCGTCCACGCTTCGAGCCAGGCCTCTTGCGTGCGGTAGAACGTGGCCCGGTGGAGCGTCACCGCCCCGAGCGCGAGGGCTGCGACGGCGACGGCCGCGCCCGCTGCGTAGCGCCGTGAGGGAGGCTCCCACTGCGTCGACGCGAGGGAGCACAGGAGCCCCGCCGCGGCCACGAGCGCGAGCACGAGCGCGTGCTCGACGAAGCGAGACGGCTGCGCGAACACGTTGGCCACGGGCAGCACCGCGAGCGCGAACCACACCGCCCAGAAGCGCGCGGGGCGCGCCATGGCCGGGCCCGCGCGGCGCACCGCCGAGGCCGCGAGCGTGACGACCAGGGCGCACGCCAGCGTTCGCGTGGGCGAGAACCAGGTGGCGTACGCGGGGTCGGGCGCGAGGCGACCCGCGGGCGCCACGATCGACTGCACCGCGTAGAGCAGCGAGCGCAGCGGGCCGACGGGGTCGGCGCCGAGCGCGAGGTGCGGGCGCGCGGAGGGGGGGACGCGCCCGATGCGCACGGCGACCCACGCGAGCGTGGTGAGCGCGACGGGCGCGTGGCGCGCGAACCAGCGGTCGGGCGAGCGACCGGGCGCGTCGCGCGAGAGGCCGCAGAGGTCGGCCCACACGAAGAGAAACGCAAGCGCGATGGACTGCCCGTCGAGGAGGAGCGCCGCCGCGAGCGCCACGACGGCGGCGGTGTGCGCGGCCGCGCCGGGGCGCAGCCAGGCCACCATGGCGCCGAGCGAGACTGCCGCGGCGGCGAGCGCGTCGACGCCGCCCGAGGCGGGGAACACACCGCCCGCCGTGATGGGGTGCAGGGCTACGAGGGCCGCGCCCGCGAGCGCGAACGCGGGCCGTGTGTCGAGCCCGGGGGTGCTGAAGAGGCCGCGCGCGAAGACCGCGATGAGGCCCACGAGCGCCGCGTTGACCGCGTGGTAGGGGGCCGGGCGACCGTGAAAGGCCGACTGCTCGAGGGCGAGGAGCGCGCGGGCCATGGGGCGGTACGCGGGGAGGTTGTTCCAGGTGGGGTGCGTCGCGAAGGCGGCGAGCTCGCGGAGCGTGGTGACGGGTTCGCGCGGCGCGAGGAGGGTGACGTCGTCGGCGACGAATCCGTTGCGGGCGCGCAGGGTGTAGCCCGCGCTCACGAGCGCGAAGAGCGGAAAGGTGTACGCGTCGAAGAGGGGCGCGACGGGCGTGTGCGCGGGGGCGTCGGGGGGCGTCGATTCGTGCGGTGGTGGCGCCGCGAAGGAGGCTTCGGGGACGGGCATCGGGGGGTCGACGAGGGAGGCCGCGGGGGCGTCGGGCGCGGGCGCCGGGGCGCGTGCGGTGGGGGGCCTCGACCCGCGGCGGTGCTTTGCCATCGGCGCACACTTGCCACGGGGCGAGGCCCGGTGGGAAGCGCGAGCGTCGCGAAGACGGACCTACTCGGGGAGGCAGAGCCGCCCGAAGGTGACGCCGTAGCCCATCGCGCCGCGGTCGCGCGCCACGAAGGTGAGGGCGCGGCCGTCGCTGACGGCGTAGAGCCGCCCGTCGGCGCCGGGCACGGGGAGCAGGTCGCGCGGCGGCGAGCGCATGACCCCGTTGGGTTGCATCACCATGGCGCGCAGCAAGGCCGCGTCGCCCGACCCGCGCACCCACATCACCGCCGCGCCGCCGTGCGTGCGCGAGACGCTCACCACGGGCGAGCCGGTGCCTTCGTAGCGCTCCACGATCTGGTGCGTGAGCAGAACACCCTCGGGGTCGGTGACGGCGACGTGAATGGCGTGGGTGGATCCCGCGGGCTCGTCCCACGCGGCGACGACCCCTTCGGGGAGCACCGCGCCGTCGTCGAGGCGCACCGCGTCGAGGTCGCGCGTGACGCGAACGCGCGTGTCGATGAGGCCCGTGCCGTCGAAGCGCACCACGCGCAGCTCGGTGGCGCGACGGAACATGAGCGCCGCGCCGTCGGGGGCCGGGAGCATGAGCACCGAGTCGGCCTCGATGGGCACGATGCTCGCGATGTCGACGCCGAGGGGGTTGGCCACCGCGCCGCTCGCGAGGATGCGCACCACGTTGGGCGACGCCGCCACGAGGCCCGCGTCGCTGCGCGACACCACGCGCGGCGAGAGCACGAAGGCCGTTCCGTCGGGGAGCGTGGCGGCGAAGGGGTCGCCGCGGTCTTCGAGCACGATGGCGGGGCCCGTGCGCGCGCCCGCGGCGTCGAGGAGGGTGCCCCGCACGCGGGTGACGTACGCCGTACCCGGCGCGCCGAAGCCGCTGCTCTCGCGAAAGAGCACCAGCGCGTTGCCGCCCGCGCGCACGAGGGTGGGCGGCGAGAGGTCGGTGCCCGCGGCGGCGCTGTCGTACACGGTGGTGAGCGCGCTCTGGGGGAGCCCGACGGCCGACACGGCCATGACGTCGACGGTGTCGCGGCGCGCGGGGCCGCCGTCGGGGGCGATCAACCGCGAGGCGCCCTGACGGAGCGCGAACACGAAGCCGTCGCCCACGGCCACGAGGCCGCCCGTCTCGATCACGTTGACCCCAGGAGACTGATCGACGATGTGCCGCGTGAAGGCCGCCACCGCGCAGGCGGGCGAGGTGCCGGCGTCGTAGGGCGGGGGCGCGCGGTCGATGGGGACGTCGGGGGCGACGTCGCGGGGCGCGTCGGCGATGTCGTTGGAGACGGCGGCGTCGGCGGTCGCCGCCGGGGGATCGGCGGAGCACGCGGCGAGGCAGGCGACAAGGGAGAACGAAGCGAAGGGGCGACCGCTCATGAGTACATCGATGCAAACACCTGCGGGGGCGCCCTGTCGATGGCCATGGCGGGTGCAGGCTATTGCCATTGTGTGGGGAGAGAGTTAGGCACCCATACCCTGTCGTCGGTGCATCTGAGCGTCGGCGACCCGGTACCCCCACTCACTCACACGGAGAGATTCCGATGCCCCGCGAACCGAAGAACTTCGATCACCTGCTCGGCGGCAAGGCCAAGGGCCTGAGCGATGCGCAGCTCAACGCGCACTTCACGCTCTACAAGGGCTATGTCAACAAGCTCAACGAGATTCAGGGCAAGCTCGCGACGGCCGACCGCGGCGCGCCCAACTACTCGTTCAACGAGTACTCCGAGCTGCGCCGCCGCGAGCCGGTGGCCTTCAACGGCACGGTGCTCCACGAGATGTACTTCGAGGGCCTGGGCGACGGCTCGACGCAGGCCTCGGACGCGCTGAAGAAGGTGTTCGCCGACTCGTTCGGCAGCTTCGACGCCTGGGTGGCCGACACCAAGGCCTGCCTCATGAGCGGCCACGGCTGGACGCTGCTCACGTACGACTACGACTCGAAGAAGCTGCTCAACAACCTCGTGCAGGGCGAGCACCACATCGGGCTCTTCGCCAACGTGCACGTGATGGCGGCCTTCGACGCGTGGGAGCACGCGTACTTCTTCGACTATCAGACCGGCAAGGCGAAGTACGTCGAGTCGATTCTCTCGGGCCTCAACTGGAACGTGCTCGAGCAGCGCTTCTCGAACGCCCGCCTGATCACGCCCTCGGGCGCGGTCTGATCCAACCTACGCTTCGTAGCTCACCTCACTTCACCAGCCTGAGCCGCGCCGACGGGTCCCGCGACGGGATGCCCAGTCGCTTGAGCTTCTTCTGCAGCCCGAAGCGCGAGAGCCCCAGGGCCTTCGCGGCGCGCGACTGGTTCCACCCGTGCTCGCGGAGGGCGCGCTCGACCATCTCGCGCTCCACGTCTTCGACCGCGTGGCGAAGGTCGAGGGCGCCCTGCGCGCCCTCCTCGCGGCCGTGCGCGCTCGCGGCGTCGGCGTTGGGGAGGGTGGCGTTGAGGTCATCTTCGCGGATGGTGCCGTCGGAGAGCACCGCGGCGCGCTGCAGCTCGTTCTCGAGCTGGCGCACGTTGCCCGGCCACGGCGCCGCCACGAGCCGCGCCATGGCCTTGCGGTCGATCTGGAGCTCCTTTCGCCCGTTGCGCTGGAGCATGTGGGCCACGAGCGCGGGGATGTCTTCGCGGCGCTCGCGCAGCGCCGGGATGGGCAGCACCATGACCGCGATGCGATAGTAGAGGTCTTCGCGGAAGGTGCCTTTGCGCACCATGTCTTGCAGGTCGCGGTGCGTGGCCGCGATCACGCGCACGTCGACCTTGCGCGCGCGCTCGCCGCCGACGGGGCGCACCTCGCCCTCTTGCAGCACGCGCAAGAGCTTGGCCTGCATGGCGGGCGACATCTCGCCCACCTCGTCGAGAAAGAGCGTGCCGCCGTCGGCCACTTCGAAGAGCCCCGCGCGATTGCGGTCGGCGCCCGTGAAGGCCCCGCGCACGTGCCCGAAGAGCACGCTCTCGAGCAGCGTCTCGGGGATGGCGCCGCAGTTCTCGGCGATGAACGCGCGCGCCGCGCGGGCGCTGTTGGCATGAATGGCGCGGGCCACGAGCTCCTTGCCCGTGCCCGACTCGCCCTGCAGGAGGACCGGCATCGCGGTGGGCGCCACGCGGTCGACGAGCGCGAGGAGGCGCGTCATCGCGGCGCCCCTCCCGACGATGCCCTCGTAGCGTCCGCGGGTGGCGTCGGTGGCGAGCGTCTGGCGCACGGCCTCGAGCTCGACGCGCTGGGCGTCGACGCGGCGCTCGAGCTCCTCGGAGAGCCGCTCGGCGCGGCGCAGGGCGCGCTGCAGATCCGCTCGCACGCGGGCGTTGTGAATGGCCACCGCGGCGGCCTCGGCGAAGGTGCGCGCGACCTCCACCGCGTCGTCGTCGAAGGCCCCCGCGCGAAAGCGGTCGTCGACGTACACCGTGCCCACCACCTCGCCGTGCACGCGCAGGGGCACGGCGAGGATGGAGCGCAGCTGCATGGCGGCCACGCTGCTCGACGCGTTGAAGCGCCCGTCGGCGCTCGCGTCGACGGTGACGAGGGCGTCGCCCGAGCGCGCCACCTGCTCGGCCACGGAGCGCGAGAAGGCCATGTCGTCGCCGTCGAGGTCGCGCTGGCCGAGGTTGCGCGCGGTGCGAATGCGCAGCTCGCCGTCGTCGCCCTTGAGGAGCAGAAAGCCCCGCGAGGCGCCCGTGAGCTCGACGACGGCGTCCATCACGAGCTCGAGGAGCGCGCGCAGGCGGGGCTCGTCGTTGAGCCGGTGCGTGATGGCCACGAGGCGGCGCCAGCGCGTGGCGTCGCGCGCCGCGGGGGCCTCGACGGGCGCCTCGTCGCGGGGCCCGTGCTGCTCGACGAAGACCGCCGCGAGGTCGGAGGGGAGCGTGGCCGCGAGGCCCTCGACGCGCGCCCGCAGCGTCGCCGTGGCGCGCTGCGCGGCGGCCCGATCGCCGCGGTCGCGCGACGACGCGAGCTCCACGCGCAGCAGCCACAGCGCGTGCTCGGCGGTGGCGTCGTGGGCCACGGCCGCGCGCGCGGCGGCGAGGAGCGCGTCGACGTCGGCGGCGGGCGCGCGGCGGGCGAGGGCTAGCTCGACGCGGGCGAGGGCGGGCATCGGCGCGGCGGAGGCGACGTCGGCGAGCGCGGCGGTCGCGTCGTCGAGGGCGCCCGCGCGTACGAGGCGCAGCGCGGCGCGGGCGCGGGCCTCGTCGGCGCGGTGGGCGTCTCCTGCGAGCGAGAGGGCGCGCGCGGCGGTGATGAGCGCGGCGCCGGCCTCGCGGGCGTCGTCGAGCGCGTCGGCGGCGATGGCGCGCGCGAGGGCCTGGGCGACGGCGTCTCCGACGGAGGCGGCGGCCTCGTCGGCGCGGCGGGCGGCGTCGCGGGCGGCGCCGCGGTCGCCGATCCACGCGAGCAGCGAGGCCGCGTCGGCGAGGGCACGCGCGAGGTCGGGCATGCGCCCGAGGGCGGCGAGCGAGCGCGTGGCGCGCGTGAGGCACCGCAGCGACTCGCCGAGGGC
>CANMAT010000082.1 GCA_947494865.1 Deltaproteobacteria bacterium | reverse complement strand
CGCGGGCCAGCGCTGCTCCGGCGGCATGTGCGTGGGCATCTGCGACGGCGTCACCTGCCCCCACGCGCAGATCTGCCGCGCGGGCCGCTGCGTGAACCCCTGCGAGGGCGTCACCTGCAACCCCATGGAGGTCTGCGACCAGGGCCCCGGTCCGCGCGCCGGCCTCTGCGTGCCCGGCTGCCAGTGCACCCCGTGTGCAGAGGGCCAGTCGTGCCAGCCCGACGGCTACTGCGCCTCCGATGATTGCGCCGGCATCACGTGCCCGACGGGCATGTACTGCCGCGGCGGCCAGTGCCGCGACTCGTGCGAGGCGGGGCCCGACACGCGCCTCTGCCCCAGCGGCGAGACCTGCCAGGCCGGCGAGTGCGTGGTGTCCTCGTCGATGCCCCGCGACAGCGGCGTGGGCGACGCGGCGGCCGATGGCAGCGCCAACCCCGACGCCGGCCGCGTCGACGCGGGCCGCACCGACGGCGGCGTGACGCGCGACATCGGCGCCTCGAGCGACGTCGATGACACGCCCATCGTGCTCCCGCCGAGCTCGCGCGGCTGCCAGTGCAGCACCACCGACCAGAAGGTCGACACGCGCTGGGCCGCGCTCGGACTCGCGTTCGGCGCCGTCGTCGTGGCGCGCCGCCGCCGCCGCTGATTCTCCGCGCGCGCCGCGTTACGAAGCGTTTCCCGCCCTTTTGATCTTCACCACGTCGACACGGAGTTCTCGATCGCCATGAAGCGTCATCGCTCTTCTCTCTGGGGCACCTCCCTCGTGTGCTTCACGCTGCTCTGCACGACGTCGTGCAGCGACCCCGGCGGCACCCCGGGCGGCGGCACCGACCCCGACGCGAGCACGGGTCCCGGTCCCGGTCCGGGGCCTGGCCCGGGCAACCCGAACCCGAACCCGAACCCCAACCCCCTGCCGGGCACGCTCGGCATGTGGGCGCGCTCGAACCCGGGCACCACCGAAGACCTCCTCGGCGTGTGGGGCACGGCCGCCAACAACGTGCTGGCGATCAGCTCGCTGGAGGTTCGCAAGTTCAATGGCACCGCGTGGGTCGTCGGCCCGATGGTGCCCGAGATCGAAGAGGGCATGGGCCACCGCGGCGGACCTCCCGCGGTGCGCTCGATCGGCGGCTTCGACGCGAGCACGACGTTCCTCGCGGCGGTGACCATCCCCGCGGAGGGCTCGTCGGACGGTGGACGCGGCGTCATGATCAAGGTGATGGGCATGGCGGGCACTGTTCAGGAGCCGATGCCCAACCTCTACGCGGCTCGCATCTGGGGCCGCGCGGCCAACGACATCTGGGCCGTCGGCGGCGACTACGCCATCCACTGGAACGGCACCGCGTGGGAGAACCGCTCGACGGGTCTCATGCCCAACAGCGACCTGCAGGGCGTGTGGGGCTCGTCGGCGACCGACGTCTGGGCCGTGGGCGCAGGCGTGTTCCGCCTCGTGGGCGGCACATGGACGCGCGTCGAAGTCCCCGGCGCGGGCACGGCCAACTTTCTCGGCATCTGGGGCTCCGCGGCCAACGACATCTGGGTCGTCGGCAACAGCGCGGCGCAGCACTGGAACGGTACCGCGTGGTCGCGCGCCTTCGTGGCCGCCAATGAGATCATCCGCAGTGTGTGGGGCTCCGGCGCCAACGACGTGTGGGCGGTCGGCGACCGCGGCCGTATCGTGCACTGGAATGGCGAGGTGTGGTTCCAGGTCGCGAGCGGCAGCACGGAGACGCTCAACGGCGTCTGGGGCAGCGGCGCGCGCGACCTGTGGGCCGTCGGCGCGCGCGGCACGGCTCTGCACTACACGGGCGGCACCGGCAACGGCGGCGGCCCGCGCAACACGGCCATCGGGCCGAGCACCGTCGCGGGCGAGGGGCGCGGCGTTCGCATTGCGGGCGCGCCCTTCTCCGTGTGCGCGCGCAAGCAAGACGGCACCGTGGCCTGCTGGGGCGACAACCGCGCGGGCATGCTCGGCGACGGCACCCTCTCGACCCGCTACGAGCCCGTGGCGGTGCAGCGCCTCGGCGACGTGGTCGACGTCGCGGTGGGCCAGTACCACGCCTGCGCGGTGAAGACCGACGGCACCGTGTGGTGCTGGGGCACCAACCGCAGCGGGCAGCTCGGCAACGGCGAGTCGCAGGGAGACCGCCGCGAGCCCGTGCAGGTGATGGGCATCACCGACGCCGTGCAGGTGGGCGTCGGCAGCGCCCACTCGTGCGCGCTCCGTCGCACGGGCAACGTGCAGTGCTGGGGCCAGAACGACCGCGGCCAGGTCGGCGACGGGCAGAACACCAACCGCGCCTTCCCGGCGAGCGTGAACGCGAACACCGACATCGTCGCGATCGCACTCGGGGCGAGCCACTCGTGCGCGCTTCGCAACAACGGCGGCGTCGAGTGCTGGGGCCTCAACGCCAACGGGCAGCTCGGCAACGGCAACACCATGAGCTCGTCGCTCGGCCAGACGGTGACCGGGCTCGTCGACGCGGTGGGCCTCTCGTCGGGCCCCAACCACACCTGCGCGGTGCGCGCCAACGGCCGCGTGGTGTGCTGGGGCAGCAACGCCAACGGGCAGCTCGGCAACGGCAACATGACCACGCCGGTCTCGTCGCCCGCCGAGGTGTTCAACCTCGTCGACGCGGTGAGCGTCGGCATGGGCGCCAACCACACCTGCGCCGCGCGCAAGACCGGCGGCGTGCGCTGCTGGGGCCTCAACGGCAACGGCCAGCTCGGCGACGGCGGCACGGCGACGCGCCTCCAGGCGACCGACGCGCGGGGCATCACCGACGCGGTGCGCCTCACGGGCGGCAACGACTTCACCTGCGCCGTGCGCGGCAACGGGCAGGTCGTGTGCTGGGGCGGCAACGCCAACGGCCAGCTCGGCCGCGGGATGACCACTGGCGCCACCCAGCCCCTCGCGCCCGTCGCGGGGTTCTGACACGCAGCCTCTTCGTCAAGCCAATCTCCACAACTGGCCACGCGCGAAGATCCGTGTAGGATGCGCGCGCTTCATGCTAGAGCGCCCTCTCTCCGCTGAAACTTTGCGCGCCGTCGCGGCCGAAATCGCCTTCGCGCAGCGCTCGCGCGCGGCGGCGAGCGGCGCCTTCGACGGCCTCTCCCGCGTCGTCGCCGACGCCCTCCTCGACCAGGCCGAGCACCGCGCAGCCACGGTCTCCGCGGCTCACGTCGACGCCCGCGCGCTCGCCGCCGGGGTCGACGCGGCGGCCGTCGCGCTGCCGTCGGGCGACGCGCTCGCGGTGCTGCGCAGCGGCCCCCGCAGCGACGCCGAGCGCGCGCTGGTCGCCGTGCTCCTCGCGCGCCACCTCGCCGCCGTGCTCGACCGGCGCGACGGCGTGAGCGCGCTGCGGGCGATGCTCCCGTCGCTCGACTGGCTCGAGTTCACGGGCCAGTACCCGCCTTACTCCGCCGCGCGCTGCGCATTCGAGCCCGAAGATCACACGCGCTTCGAAGAAATTCTGCGCGCCTCGCCTGTGGAAGCGCCCACCGACCTCGCCGCCGCCGCCGTACGCGCCTTGCGCGGCCACGTCGAGCCGCGCGTCTCCGAGGCGCCCGCGGGCCGCGGCCGCATGATCTCTGTGGCGGGTGAGTTCGAAGGCTTCGAACGCCCCCTCTGGCTCCGCGCCCTCACGGTGATGCTGTCGGCGGTGACGGGCGCCGCGCGCGCCGTGCTGCGCGTGGTGTTCTCCCTGCGCAGCCCTGTCACCGTGTCGCTCGACGGCGACCACCTGCGCGTCGTGGGGCACACCGAGCTCCTCGGCCGCACGCTGCGTTCGTACGACGTCCGTCTCGCCGTCGCGAGCCTCACCGAGGTACGTCGCGAGGCGCGGTTCCCGATGCTCCCCGTGGCGGCCTCGGTGTGCGCGCTCTTCATCGGCTCGACGCTGGGCGCAAAGTTCATGATCGAGGGCGCCGGCGGGCGCTACTGGGTTCTCGTCGCCATCGGCCTCGGGCTCATCGCGGCGGGCGTTCTCTTCGACTTCGTGGTGCGCGCGATCTTCCCCGGCGTGCACGGTCGCACGCGCCTCACGCTGCGCTCGCGCGACCGTCAGGGCATGGTCCTCACGGGCCTCGATGTGCGCGAGCTCGACACGCTCCTCGACGCGGTCGAGGCGCTCGCGCGCCCGGTCTCATCGCCCCTCGCGCCGCTCGCGCCGCGCCTCTCCGGCGCCGACGCTGTGTCGGCGGCGACGGTGCGCGACCCTGACCCGCGCCGTCAGTAGGGCACCGCTGCGAAGACGCGCGTCGCTGCTTCGATGACGCCCGCGAGGGAAGCCTCGTCGACGGTCGCGCGCGCCCGCACCGTCGCGCCGTCGGGCTCCACGCGGGCGCGCAGAACGAGGTCGCGCAGCGGCGCCGCGGTGAGCTCGGCGAGGGCTCCCTCGCGCGCGCGGCCGAGCGCGTCGGCCACCCGTCGCGCGTGGGCGCCGTCGTCGCAGAGCAGCCGCGCGTCGAGCGTGAGCGCGTCGGCGGCGGCGGCCGAGAGCGCCCCGCCCGTGACGGAGCCCAACGCGTCGTCGGCCGGCGCGCGGTCGCCGGACGGGAGCGCGAGCGCCCACGCCGCGGCGCCCTCCCGCAGGTGCCTCCGGAGCGGCTCGAGGGCGAGGGGGGCCGCGACGCCACGCTTCGCGTTGAAGCCGCGCTCGAGCATCGCGTCGACCATCGCGCGCGAGCCGACGAGCATCACGCCCGAGGGCGTCCACACGAGGGTGCCGCCGCCCGCGCCCGCGTCGCCGCGCAGCGAGCGCACCACGAGGAGGCGCACGCCCTCGCGCACGACGGGCTCGGCGCCCGGCGCGCAGGCCTCGAGGTCGGCGGGGGTGACGTCGCCCGAGGCCACGAACGCGAAGTCGTCGACGGGGAGCCGCGGCACCGCGAGAACCACGGTGTGTACGCGCTGCGCGATGGCGGCCTGGCAGCGCGCCGAGGCGCTCGACGGGTCCGTCGCGAACCACCGGCGCGTGACCGGCGCGCGGCGGAGCGCGTCGAGGTCGGCCACCGCGAGGATGCGCGTCGAGGCGGGCACGTACGCGAGCGGATCGCGCGGGAGCGCGCCCGGCGCGGGCGCCGTCTGCGGGGCCGTGACGGGTGCCTCGGCGCGGCGCGCGGCGGGGCGTGGGCGCAGCGCAAGAACGGCCCCCGCGGCGGCCGCGAGGGTGATCGCGACGACGGCGCCGATGCGCTGCTGCGAGGTCACAGGAGTCGCATGATGGCGTCGGTGAAGGCCGAGGTGCTCGCGGTGCCGTTCAGGTCTTGCGTGCGCACGTCGGTCTCGGCGTACACGCGCTCGACGGCGCGCTCGATGCGTCGCGCGGCCTCGCGCTCGCCCATGGAGTGGAGCATGAGGGCGGCTGACAAGATCACCGCGGTGGGGTTGGCCACGCCCTGGCCGGCGATGTCGGGCGCGCTGCCGTGTACGGCTTCGAAGACCGCGCACTCGTCGCCGAGGTTGGCGCCGGGCACCACGCCGGTGCCCCCCACGAGGCCCGCCGAGAGCTCCGAGAGAATGTCGCCGTAGAGGTTGTCCATCACGAGCACGTCGTAGCGCGACGGGTCTCGCACGAGCTGCATCGCGCACGCGTCGACGATCACCTCGTCGACCTCGATGTCGGGGAAGCGCAGCGCCGTGCGGCGCGCCACGTCGAGGAACATCCCGTCGGTGAGGCGCATGATGTTGGCCTTGTGCACGATCGAGATCTTCTTGCGACCCGTGACGCGCGCGTGGCGAAACGCGAACTCGGAGATGCGAATGCAGGCCTTCTCGGTCACGATCTTCAGGCTCTCGGCGACGCCGGGAACCACCATGTGCTCGATGCCCGAGTAGAGGCCCTCGGTGTTCTCGCGGATGATCACAAGGTCGATGTTCTTGTAGTGCGACTCGACGCCGACGAGCGACCGGACGGGGCGCAGGCACGCGTACAGGTCGAGCGCGCGGCGGAGCGTCACGTTCACCGACTTGAAGCCCTTGCCGATGGGCGTGCCGACGGGGCCCTTGAGCGCGATGCGGTTGCGCTGAATCGACTGGATGAGCGAGTCGGGGCAGGGGTTGCCCGTGCGCTCGGCGGCCTCGGCGCCGGCGTCGTGGCGCTCCCACTGGATCTTCACCCCGCTCGCCGCGATCACGCGCTGCGCAGCCTCGGTGACCTCAGGACCGATCCCGTCACCGGGGATCAACGTGACCGTGTATTCCATGACAGTTGCCTCAGGCACGTAGCGCCGCGCGCCCCCACTCACAAGACCAAACTCCACACCGTGGCCATTGCCGCACCGCGCCGTCAGCGTGACGCGAGGGCGCTCGCCAAGGCCGGGCCGCGCGCGGTGAACGTGTGCGCGGGGATCGTCACCGAGCCGAAGGCCTCGCGCTGCATCTCCGCGGTGTACCCGAGGGAGGCGCACAGGCGATCGAAGGTGTGCCCGCCGATGCGCACCGTGTGGAGCGTCTCGCCGCTCGCGCGCACCACCTCGACGTGCCCCGCGCCCCACCGGAGGCCGCCGAGGTCGAGGGCTCGCAGCGAGCGCGGCTCGGCCGCGGGCACGCGCGCGAGCTCGATGCCGAGGTAGTTGCGGAGGTGCCACGTGCCGTCGGCCTCGACGCGCACCGAGGCCACCGCGTTGAGGTACGGCCACGCGACCACACTGAGCAGCGAGGCGAACACGCTGCTCCACCCGATGACGCTCCAGCGCAGGTAGCGGGCGCGCGCGTCGAGGTGATCGCGCGCGAGGGAGCGGGCCATGACCGCTGCGACGGCGAGGGCCGCTACGACGAGGAGAACGGTCGGCAGGTGCCACGCGAAGTAGAGCCGCTGGCCAAGGCTCACAGAGCGCATGCGGACGACCCTATCGCCCCCCGCGCGCGATCGCAAATCACGCCCGAGCCCGTTACTGCGCTTCGAAGGTGATCGCGTAGACGCCGCGCGAGGCGCGCGCAGCGTTGAGGAACGCGCGCCCCACGTTGTCGTCGGGGGAGAACCCATGCACGCCGCGGGCGTCGCCGGGGAGGGTCGCGAGCTCGGAGAAGTCGGCCCCCTGGAACCACCCGCGCGGGTCGATGCGAACCGTGAGCGCGCCGCCCGCGCGCAGCGCCACGTCGACGGGGATGCCTCGCACGCGCCGCGCGAGGTCGAGGGGCGCCTGCGCGGTGGCGAGCGAGGCGTCGGCCACGAGGGCGCCTTCGAAGGCCACATCGACGTGGTCCGACCCGTCGCCGCGCGCGGCCACGCCGGCCACGCGGAGGGCGGCGCCGCGCATCGCGCCTTCGCGGTTGAAGAGCCACACCTCGGCGGTGCGCGCGCGCGCGTCGATCCCGTCGCCGCCGCCGGGCACGTCGACGAGGGCGGGCGACAGCACGTCGACCTCGATCTGGCGCGTCACCTGCCCGACGATCTGCCCCGCGCCGAGGTGCGACTCGCCGTGGGCCCACGCGCGCGGCGCGAGCGCGTCGGAGAGCGCTTCGAACACCCGAGCGCGCGCCTCGCAGCCCTCGCACGCCAGGGGCTCGAGGGTGTTGAGGTACACCGGCCCGAGCGCGGCGCGCGCCTCGGTGAGCGTCACCGACCAGCCGGTGCTGGTGGTGAAGCGCACGGGGCCGTCGGGGTGCACGAAGCCGCCGCCGCGCGCGGCGAAGGCCACGCGGAGCTGGCCCGTGGTGTCGCCGCAGCCCGTCGAGAGCGCGCCTGCGCCGCCGAGGGTGAGGGCGCCCGCGAGGAGCGCCAGCGACCAGGGGACGAGGCGAAGGCGGGCGGCGGTCATGACTCCTCCGTGGGTGCGCCGTGGCGCGCGGCGGCGCGGCCGAGGTGAAGCGTGAAGACGACGAAGACCATGCGCGGCGGCCCGGCGCTGAAGTGCCGCGTCGCGACGAGGGTGGGAAAATCGCCGCTGCGAAAATCGGAGACGTAGTTGAACTGGCCCCAGCGGTAGCGCGCGTCGAGGAGGTTCTGCGACACGACGCCGAGCTCGAAGTGGGTCCACCGGAGCGAGGCTTGCGCGTCGACGGTGAACACCGCGTCGCCGCGCTCGGAGAGCGGCAGCGGGCGCGGCGCCACGTAGGTGACCCCGAGGCTCGCGCTCGCGGTGAAGGCCCTGCCTCGCAGGCGCAAGGGCAGCGGGCGCGTGGCCGACGCGTCGAGGCGCGCCACGAGCTGGGGCACGTACGGCACGAGGTACCCCGTGTCGTCGTAGGTTGCCCGCGCCCAGGTGACGTGGGCGGCCACGTCGAACCACGCGCCGGTGAGCCTCGCGGCGGCGAGCGCTCCGAGGCGCGTGGTGCCCGACGCGAGCGAGTTGCGGCCCTGCTGCTCGTCGAACACCAGGTCTTGCCCGACGTGGGTGTAGAAGAAGAGCGCGCGCGCCGTGAGGGCGAAGGCCGCCAGGCGCCGGTCGTACACAACGCCGGCCTCGGTGGCGGCCACGGGGCTGAAGGGCCCCTGCTGGTCGTTGCCGAGGTACACGGGGTCTGCGGAGCGCGACCCGAGGCCCCCCGAGAGCGAGAGGGTGACGCCGCGCCAGGGGCCCGCGAGGAGCGTCGCGCGAGGCTGCACGGCGAGGGCTCCGGCGGTGCGTCGCTCGGTGGCGAGGCGGTACCCCGCGCGGTCGGCCGAGAGGCACGCGGCGTCGAGGGGGGCTCCGCGGACGCTCACGCCTCGCACGGCGCAGTTGTCGAGCACGTCGTACTGAAAGAGGTCGGCGCGCACGCCGCCGCGGAGTGCGAGCCAGCGCCAGAAGCGCAGCTCTCCGTCGACGTAGAGCGCCACGTTCGAGACGGCGCTCGCGAGGTCGAAGTCGGTGCGATACGCGACGCCGGTGCCCGCGCGCATGCGCTGCTGCGACGCGTCGACGCCCACGTGGCGGCCGTAGAGCCCCGCCTCGACCGACTGCGCGAGGCCCCCGAGCGTGGTGCGGTAGCGGGCCGAGGCGCGCGCGCCCACGTCGAGCGACTGAGCGGCCTGGTCGATGCCGTCGCCGCGCTGGCCGTGCGGCGATTGCCACGGCTGCTGCGTGTCGAGGAGAAATCCCGTGAAGTTCTCGCGGAGCCTGAACGATCGGAGGCTCGCCCACGCGAGGGCGCGGAGGGTGGAACTCTCGCGGTTGCTCTCGAGTTCGACCGACGCCTGGTGGCGCGAGACCTCGCCGCCCTGGGTGGGGTCATAGGTGCCGTAGAAGTCGACGCGGCCGCGGTCGTAGTCGTCTTCGCGCAGCACGCCCGCCGAGCGGTAGCGCGTCGCGTACGTCATGAGGAGGACGCGCCACGTGAGGCTGCCCGCGTGGCCCTCGTACTGGGCGTTGCCGACGGCGCGCTCGTACCCGCGGTTGGCGCCGTAGCCGTCGCTGGCGGCGAGCTCGGCGCCGCCGAAGGTGCCCGGGCTCTCGCCGTCGGGGCCCCACAGGGCCACGAGGCGGTGGGTGTTGTACGAGCCGTAGCGGTACTGGGCGACGGCGCCGCGCGCGGGCATGCGGAGGTTGAAGGTCGCCGAGCCGGCGACCGCGAAGTCACCCTGGTGCGGGTCGAAGGGGCCCTCGAGGACGCGCACCGACTCGATGAGCTCGGGGATGAGAAAATGCGTGTCGGCCTGGCCCTGGCCGTGCGGGTGCGCGGGCTCGTTGATGGGCACGCCGTTGACCTGAAACTCCAGGTCTTGCCCGATGCGGGCGTCGAAGCCGCGGAGAAAAACCTGCTCGGCGTGGCCCTCGCCGAGGCCGTTGGAGAGAAAGATCCCGGGCGCGAGGCGCAGCACGTCGGAGGCGTTCGCGAGAGGCACCTGCCCCAGGCGACCCACGGTGATGGGGACGTCGCCCGCGCCGCGAGAGGGGGCGCTGGGCAAGCGCACCGTGGCGGTGCCGTCGGACACGCCCGCCTCGGGCGCGCCCCGGTTGACGGAAGGCTCGCCCGGTGAGCCCGTGCGGGAATCACCCGCATGAGAATGCTCGGATATCGCCGCCGTCGCTGCGGGAAT
>CANMAT010000081.1 GCA_947494865.1 Deltaproteobacteria bacterium | reverse complement strand
CGCGAAGATCAAGGCCGGGCAGTTCACCATCAAGCGCGCGCCCGTGGCCGTCGCCGAGGCCCTCGACGATGTCGCCGCCGACGCCGAGCTCCTGGCCCGCGCCCGCGGCCTCACGGTGCGCGTCGAGGCCCCCCGCGACGAGGCCCCGTGGCAGATCGACCGCACGGTGGTGCGCCGCGTGGTCGAGAACCTCCTCGGCAACGCCATCAAGCACTCGCCGCGCGGCGCGACCATCGTGCTGCGCGCGATGCCCCGCGAAGCTCACGGGCCGAGCGACGGCGGCGTGCTCCAGATCGACGTGATCGACCTCGGCGACGGCGTGGCGCCGCAGCACCGCCCGCACCTCTTCGAGAGCTTTCGATCGTTCTCGAAGACCGAGCAACCGACGCAGCCCATCGGCCTCGGGCTCGCCTTCTGCAAGCTCGCCACCGAGGCCCACGGCGGGTCGATGTCGTACGCGCCCAACGAGCCTCGGGGCCCGGTGTTCACCGCCCGCTTCGCCGGCTGATCCGCCCGCTCAAGGCGTGACCGTCGGCGCCTCGACGCCGAGCAGTTCGAACCACTGCACGTCGATCATCTGGGCGAAGAGCCGCCCCTCACGGAACGCCATGATCTTCACCGCGTCGGTGCACGCGGCGATGCGCGTGAAGCCGTCGGCCTCGAGGCGCAGGAGCACCAGGCGCTCGTGCGACTGCTGCATCACCGCGAGGCGCCGCGTGGGGCGGTCGAAGGCGTTGCCGCGCGGGAGGTTCAGCGGCACGTGGGTGAGCACCGCCCACTGCTCGCCCTTGGGGCGGTGCCAGTCGAGGGTCTTGTCCCACATCGAGAGGAAGTTGCGCCGGTCGAGGGCCACGATGTCGTAGAGCAGCCCCGTGCGCGTCGAGAAGCCCGGCACGTCACACACCTCCGTGTGATCTTCGGCGAGGTCGACGCGGTGTACGCCGAAGGTGCTCCCCGCTACGAAGAACAGCGCCTCGCGCGCGACGTCCATCGAGAAGCACGTGACGCCGCAGTTCCACGCCGCGACGGGCGACTTCAGGTACTTCGCGCGGCCCTTCGCGGGGCACCGGCGAAAGCGCGCCCCGCGCGACACCGCGTAGCGCGGCCGCGGGAGCGCCACCACCGCGTCGCCGCCGTCGTGCGTGTGCACCCACGCCGACACGCCGAGCTTCTCTTGCAGCCCCTTGCGCCGCTTCTTCTCCGCGTCGACGGGCATCTCGGGCTCGGCGGTCCACCGCCAGCGCACGCCCTCGGCGGGGGGGTTCGCGCGGCGCCCGCGGTCTTCTTCCGCCTGCCGACGGAGCGGCGCGGCCCAGGCCTCGTACACCTCGTCGATGCCGTCGACGCGGTATGTCCGATCGCCCTTCACGAGGTACAGCACGTCGTCGACGACGCGCGCGGTGAAGCCCGGCTGCGAGAGCTTCGCCACCTCGTGCATCTGCCACGCGCACACGCCCACGAAGCGCAGCGTGGTGCCGTCGTAGAGGGCCGCGAGGGTGCCGTGGCGAAACACGCCCGCGAGCGCGCCCGCGGGCTGCTGCGTGCCCACGTAGAGGTGATCCTCCTCCGACAGGTCGAAGAACATAAACTGCGTGGTCATGCGAAAGCCCCACAGGTCGTCGGCGGCCCACGCGATGGCCGCGACGGGGCCGTTGTTCTCGTGAATGCCGAGGCGCACGCGCACCGTGCCCTGCGGCACGTCGATGGAGTACACGGTGTTGCCGATGTGGGTCACCGCGACGAGGCCGTCGGGGTCGACCGCGAGGTGCACCGCGCCGCCGCCGTCGGGCAGGTCGATGCGCTGCGGCGCGCCCGCGGCGTTGAAGCACACGACGGCCACGTTGCGATTGTTCTCGCGCACCCACCCGATGGGAATCGATGGCCCCTCGATGCGCGCGAGCGTCGCGTCGGGAAAGCCCGCGGCGAGCTGGTTCCACCCGAGCACGGCGAGCTCTTCGGCCTCCGAGGCGGGCAGCGCGTCGATGCGCGTGAGGTACACCGAGGCCTGCGAGGGCGCGGCGACGTCGGCCCTCGCGGGCGCGGCGGGGGGACGTTGCGCGCGCTGCTTCGGCGCGGCCGCGGGCGCGTAGTGAGCGTCGGCCATCTCGGGGCGGCGCAGGAGCGAGGCCCACTGCGTCGCGGGGCGCGTGGGCCCCGGGTCGGGCTGCGGCGATTGAGAGAGCGTCCACGCGTCCCAGCGGTCGGCGCGGGCGCCGGTGCCGTTGCAGAACACCACGTCGCGCAGGCGCGCGGTCTGGTGCACCACCGAGAGCAGCTCGGCCACCTGCGTGAAGATCATGCGCGCCGCGTCTTTGACCCGCTCGCGCACCGAGAACACCAGAAACCGGTCGCTGCCCCAGTACCAGACGGCGCCCGCCATGCCCGGGCCGCGCGCGAACTGTCGCTCGGCGATGGCGCGGATGGCCTCGCGGGCGTCGCCGTCGACGGGCGCTTCGAACTGCGCGTCGTAGAGGAAGCCCTCCTCCGACGGCGTCCAGTCGGCGGGCTCGCGACCATAGAACCGAAACGGATACTTCTTCGCCATGGGCGCGACGCTATCGCCGCACGGGCGCCCGTTGCTACAGCGCCGTGACGATCACGCGCGGGCCTCGTCGTAGAGCGCTTCGAAGCGCGCGCGAAAGGCCTCGTACACCTTCTTGCGGCGCACCTTCAGCGAGGCCGTGAGGAGCCCGCCGTTCACCGTGAGGGCCTCGTCGATCACCGCCACGCGCTTGATCGTCTCGTAGTTGGCGAGCTGCGCGTTCACGCGGTCGACGCTCGCCTGCAACGCCGCGCGCACGGCCGCGTCGCGCTCGGGCGTGCGGTGCTCGCCGAAGCGCGCGACCACCTCGGCCTCGTTGGGCCACACGCCCGCCACGAGGTACCGCTTGCCGTCGCCGTACACCACCACGTGGGCGATGAGCGGGTCGTCGGCGAAGCGGATCTCGATGTTCGCGGGAGGCACGTTCTTGCCGCCCGCCGTGACGAGAATGTCTTTCTTGCGATCGATGATTTGAAGAAAGCCGTCGTCGGTCCACCGGCCTACGTCGCCGGTTTTGAACCACCCGTCGTCGGTGAAGGCCTCGCGCGTGGCGGCCTCGTCTTTGTGGTACCCGCGAAACACGTTGGGGCCCTTCGCGAGGATCTCTCCGTCGTCGGCGAGCTTGAGGTCCACCGACGGGAGCGGCACCCCCACGGAGTCGAAGCGAAAGCGGTCGGGGCGGTTGAGCGTGAGCGTGGGCGACGTCTCCGTGAGCCCATAGCCCTCGATGATGAGCACGCCGTGGAGGTGAAAGAACTCTTTGATCTCGCGCTTGAGCCCTGCGCCGCCGGAGAGGCAGAAGCGCAGGCGTCCGCCCGTCATCGCGTGGAGCTTCGCGCGCTGCGCCTCGACGGAGCCCGCGGCCATCGCCTGCGTCGCGAGCTTCTCCCAGTACGCGGGCACGCTCATGAACACGTCGGGGCGCACCTCGGGCAGGCGCGTGAGCACCGTGGCCGGGTCGCTCATGTACGTGGTGAAGCCCAGCAGATTGCCGAGGCCCATCTCGCCGAAGCCGAAGATGTGGCTCATCGGGAGCCACAGCACATCGACGCCGTTCTCGGGCAGGAGCGAGGCGTTGTTGCGGAGCCAGTCTTGCGTGTTCGAACCGACGTTGCGATGCGAGAGCGGCACCCCCTTGGGGTTGCCCGAGGTGCCCGAGGTGTAGAGCATCATCGCCGACGCGTCGGGGTCTACCTCGCCGAGGAGCCCTTCGAAGTGCGACGGGCTCTCGCGGTCTCTCGCGGCGCCGCGGGCGCGCGCCTCGCCCCACGAGATGAGCCGGTCTTCGACCCATTCGTCCGACGGCGCGGTCTTGCCCTTCGCGCGCAGGTCGTGGAGCACGCGCTGCGGGTCGAGCGCGTCGTCGAGGGTCACGATGCGCCGGACGGCCTCGTAGCCCGCCCACTCGTCGAAGATGCGCGCGAGCAGCGCGGGCGTGTCGACGAACACCACCCGCGCGTCGGAGTGCGAGGCCACGTAGGCCGCCTGCTCGGCCGTGCTCGCCGGGTAGATGGGCACCATGACCCCGCCCGCCGACTGGATCGCCAGCGCCGCCGCGGCCCACTCCACGCGGTTGGGGGCGAACACCGCGCCGCGGTCGCCGACGGCCACATCGCTGGCGCTGAGGAAGCTCCCCACCTCGCGGATCTGCCGCGCGAAGTTGCCCCACGTCACCGCGCGCCAGTCGCCGTCGGGCGTAGGGAGCATGAAGCGGGGGCGCGATCGGCGCTCGGCCAGGTGGTCGAACACGACCTGCGGCGCGCTGCGAAGGGCGAGGTACGGGGTGACATCCATGGTGGCGCTCTCTACGCTGAAGGGTGACTGAGGGAGCGAGAGACTACTGCTTCGCGGCCTCGTCGTGCTTCGCCGCGTGCATCTCCGCGAGCTTGTCTTCGAGGTCGGCCAGGCGGCTCTGAATCTGGTTGAGCGCGTGCAGCGACCGCTCCTGATCGTGGCGCGTCGGCACGCCCATCGCGCTCCACCACGAGGCCACGGCCTTGTCGCGCGCGGCCTTCGTCTTCATCATGGCGGTGAAGAGCGAGCCCGCGGGCACGAGCGTCATCGGGCTGCGGAGCCACAGCTCGGCGTACCGGGCCGTCGCATCTTCCCATGCGTCGAAGCCCTTCTTCCAGAGATCCCAGGTGATCATCGCGTGCTCTCCTTGGCGTGCGCGACCGCCGCGCTACGACACCGCGACGGGTACTACCGCCCCCGCGCCCCCGTCAAGCATTTTGCTGCACTGCAACAATAGCCGTCGGGCTCGCGCAGCAAGGGCGATTGCGCGTACGCTGCGCTGCCGTTGCCGTGCGATGCACAAGCGTCGCGTTGACACCCGGCGCGGGGCGGCACTAGGCTGCGCGGCGCACACGGGTAGAGCTTGCTTGAGGAGAGCGCGCCGATGCTTCCGCGATGGGTATACGCACTGAGGTTGGCGCTGCTGTCCATGGGGGTCGCGGCCTGCGCGGGCGGCGAGGTCGAGCCCCGCGACGACGCGAGCGCGCCCCGCGACGCCGCCGATGCTGCACCGCAGCAAGACGCGGCGCGCGACGTGACGGCGCCCGACGTGACGGCGCCCGACGCGGGGCCCGTCGACGACGTGGCGCGGCCTCCCGGCGACGGCGGGGCGCTGTGCACGGCCAACCGCGACGGGGTGATCGAGCGGCGCGAGCTGGCCTTCGTGCTGGGCGCGTCGGTGATCTACGCGGTCAACCGCGCGGGCGCCGTGGTCGACCCGGTGGACACCGTCGGGATGACCACCGCCGCGGGCCGCGTGTGGAACTTCTCGGCCGCCGTGGCGAGCGACCAGCGCGTGCTCGACGAGGTGACGCCCCCGACGGGCCAGTGGTGGTCGTCGGCCTACGCGGGGGCGACCTTCGCCTCGACGATCGACCGCAGCAACGGCACCCTCGGCGTGTACCGCGTCACCGACGCGGCGCTCGAGCTCATGGGCACCGTGTCGACGGAGCAGAACCGCACCAACCTGCGCTTTACGCCGCCGGTGATGGTGCTGCGCTTTCCGCTGCGCGTCGGCGACACGTGGACGCAGACGGTCACCGGCGCGGGCTTCGTGAGCTTCACGCCGCTCACCAACACCACGGTGTACACCACGCGCATCGACGCCGACGGCGAGGTGTGGACGCCCGCGGGCCGCTTCCGCGCGCTGCGCATGCGCACCGACATCGACCAGTCGATCCCGCTCACGGTGTTTCGCACCAGGCGACGCACCTACACCTTCTTGTCCGAGTGCTGGGGCGTGGTCGCCCGCGTCGCCAGCGTCGATAACGAGACCGCCGAGGAGTTCCGCCGTGCGTCGGAGTATCGCCGCCTCGGTCTGTAGCCTCGTGCTCTCGTGCGCCGCGGCCGCGGGCTGCGCGGGCTGGCAGCGTCCGGGCGAGGCGCTCGGCGCGCGCCTCGACCCCGCCGTGGGCGCCCGCTACGTGCACACGGGCTCGGGCCGTGCGATCTACACCGAGGTGCGCGGCGAGCAGGGCGCGCTCCCGCCGGTGCTGCTCGTGCACGGCTACGCGAGCAACCACGACGTGTGGGATCCGCTGGAGCCCTCGCTCCGCGAGCACCGCCGCACGATCAACGTCGACCTCCCGGGCTTCGGCTGGTCGTCGCGCACCGAAGGCGACTACTCGCCCGTCGCGCTCGCGCACGACCTCGCCGACGTGCTCACCGCCCTCGACGTGCCGCAGGCCGACGTGGTGGCCCACTCGTGGGGCTCGTCGGTCACCCTCGCCCTCGCGCTCGAGCACCCCGCCATGGTGCGCCGCATCGTGCTCATCGGCGGGTGGATCTACGACGAGCAGATCCCCCCGTTCTTTCGCTGGGCGAGGCTCCCGGGCGTGGGCGAAGCCCTCTTCTCGGCGTTCTACACCGAGCGCCCCGCCGATCGCTTTCCCGATGCGTTCGATGATCCGTCGATCGTCTCGCAGGAGCTCGTCGAGGCCATCGAGCGATCGTTCGATCGACCGGGCACCAGCCGCGCCGCGCTCGCCGCCGCGCGCGGGCAGTGCTTCCGCCAGCTGCAAACCCGCTATCGCACGGTGCGCCAGCCCGCGCTCCTCGTGTGGGGCGCCGAAGACCGGGTCTCTCGCGCGCGCTACGGCGAGCGCCTCTCGCACGAGCTCCCCGACGCCGAGTACGTGAGCATCCCCCGCGCGGGGCACTTTCCCATGGTCGAAGCCGCCGGCACCACGCGCGCGATCCTGCGCCGCTTCCTCGATGTTGCACCGCAGCAATCCCCGGCGGTGAGCCCGTGAGGGCCCGCGCTGCAGGGGCGGCGCTGCTGGGCGTGCTGTGTGCGCCGATGAGCGTCCGCGCGCAGACGGCACCCATCACGCGCGGCGCGGGCGACGAGAGCGCCGCCAGCGAGGCCGAGCCCTACGCCGACGCGCCGGGGGCGACCCCCGTCAACGAGCCCACGCGCTCCACGGCCGACTCGCCCGACCAGCGGGTGACCCTCGCGGGCTTTCTCCGCACGCGCGCCGACCTCGCCCACAACTGGGACCTCGGGCGCGGCCCTACGCCCTCGCAGCGCTCCCTGTGGCCCACGCCCTACGCGGGGCCGTCGCCCGGTCGCACGCAGACCAACCTCGACATGCGCCTGCGCCTCGACGTGGCCATCGAGGTGGGCTGGGGCGTCAGCGTCCGCGGGCGCATCCACGCGCTCGACAACCTGCGCTACGGCTCGACGCCCGACGGAGACTTCGCGGGCGGCGTGGTGAACCAGCGCGGCACCGACCGACCGTTGGATGTGCGCCAGCTCTACGGCCAGGTGCTCTTGCCCTTCGGTATGCTCACGGCGGGTCGCATGGGCGCGCTCGTCGACTGGGGTACGGGCTTCTTCGTAAACTCGGGCAACGGCATCGACGACGATTTCGGCGACGTGGGCGACCGCATCGCGTTCACCACGCCCCTCGCGGGCTTGCTCTGGACGGGCCTCTTCGAAGTGAGCGCCGCGGGCCCCTCGACGGAGGCCGTGCGGCCCGAGATACGCCCCGCGTTCGACCTCGACCCCGCCGACGACGTGCGCACCGCGGCCTTCTCCGTCGCAAAGTGGGACCTCCCCGCCACCCGCACGCGCAGGCTCCGCGCGCGGCGCACCACCGTCAACTTCGGCGTCGTGGCGAGCCACCGCTGGCAGACCTACGACCTCGTCACGGGCGACGAGCCCTCGGCGCGCAGCACCATTCAGCGCGACCTCGCCGCGTGGGTGGCCGACGGCTGGGTGCGCGCCGATGTGGGCGCGTTCACCTTCGAGGCCGAGGCGGCGCTCGTCGACTTCACCATTCGCAACGCCTCCCTCGACCCGTCGGCGGCGCTCAACATCCCCGTCACGGGGCGCCAGTTCGGCGGCGTGGCGCGCGTCGAGTACCGCGGCGGCGAGCGCTTCTTCGCGCGCCTCGAGGCCGGCCTCGCGTCGGGCGACGACCGCGCGGGCTTCGGCGCGCGGCCGGGCAACACACCCGCGCGCCCCGGCGACCTCGACGGGCTCCAGTTTGATCTCTCGCGCACGCCCCGCGACACCACCATCAACAACTTTCGCTTTCACCCCAACTACCGCGTCGACCTCATCTTGTGGCGTCGCATCCTCGGCACCGTGACCGACGCGGTGTACGTGCGCCCCATGGTGCGCTATCGCCTCGGGCCGATGGTCACCATCGAGGGCGCGGTGATCTTCAGCTCGGCGCTCGAGCGCAACAGCACCCTGTCGGGCAACGCCCTCCTCGGCGTCGAGACCGACGTGGGGATCTTGTATGAGCAGGAGCACGGCTTCTTCGCGCGCCTCGACTACGGGCTGCTCCTCCCGCTCGCGGGGCTCTCCAACGTTCCGATGCGCGTCGACCCGTCGCCCGCGCACGCGCTCCACCTCGTGATGGCCTGGCGGTACTGACATGCGCATCGCTCTCTGCCTCGTCGCCTTCGCGATCGGCTGCGCCGCGGGGCCCGACCCCAACACCGCGGGCGCCCCCGACGGCGGCTTCGTGCCCATCCCCGACGTGCCCACCGCCCCGCAGTGCCGCGGCAACCGCGACAGCGTCATCGCGCGCTCCGAGGTGGCCTTCGCGCCGGGCCTCGAGGTGCGCTACCGCGTCAACCCCGTGGGCACCCTCGCCATCGTGTCGCCGCGGGGCACTCCCCGCCCCGACGGCACCACCGCGTGGGACTTCACCGACCGCTCCGGCGACACCGTCTCCCTCACCCTCGTCACCGCCGACACGCAGTGGTTCGCGAGCCGCTTCCCCGGCGCGCAGTACGCCGCGCGCCTCGACCCGCGCAGCCCCAACCTCGGCGTGTACCGGGCCTCCGACAGCGCCGTCGAGCTCCTGGGCGTAGCGGGCGCGCGCGAGGCCGACGGCACCCTCCTGCGCTACGACGCCCCCATCGCCCTCCTGCGCTTTCCCCTCTCGATGGGCAACGCGTGGACGGCCGAGGCCACCACCGTCGACTCCATGGTCGAGAACACCCCCGTGGCCACGCGCGACCGCTACGACGTCACCGTCGACGCGCGCGGCGAGGTGCGCCTGCCCGAGCTCACCTTCGCCGACGCGCTGCGCGTGCGCGTCGAGCTCACGCAGCGCTTCCCCGCCGGGCCCGGCCGCCGGCAGATTCAGTACCTCTGGATGGTCGAGTGCTACGGCGAGATCGCCCGCATGACGTCGCGCGAGGGCGAGGTCGACCCGGCGTTCACCATGGCGTCCGAGTTTCGGCGTCTTGGCCTCTGAAACACCTTGTGCGAAGCTAGAAATCGTTGACAACGCGGGGCGCTCGGCGCGACGTTCGCGCGCCGCGCGGTGAGCGTGTTCGTCGCGCGTCGAGAAGGAGAGATATCGCACATGGTGATTCGCAACTGGCTTGGCGTCTTCGGTCTCGTCGCGCTCGCGACGGCGTGCACCTCGAGCAACTCGGGCGCGGGCAGCGCCGCGGCCACCGTGCAGGCGGCCACGAGCGGCGGCGACACGAGCTCGTCGATCACGTTTCACAACAACTCGAACTGGGCCATCATGGAGATTCACATGAGCCCCGTGAACCAGACCACGTGGGGCCCCGACCACCTCGGCGCGAACATCCTCCGCTCGGGCGCGTCGTTCACCCTCCACGGGGTGCCCTGCGACAGCTACGACCTCAAGCTCATCGACGAAGACCGCGACGAGTGCGTGCTCCACAACGTGAACATCTGCGCCGAGAGCTCGGGCTGGAACATCGACAACGAAGACCTCCTGAGCTGCCAGGCCTTCACGCGCCGCAACGGCTCGTGATCGGTAACAGAGACAGGCAATGTCTCGGCCTTCGCGCGCGAGGCGCGTGAAGAGGGCGCCGTTGAGGTAGACTCAGCGCCACGATGGCACCGCGCAACAAGAGCAAAAACCAGGGCGTGAGCGCGGCGAGCGCGGCGGCCGACGAGGCGCCGCTCCGCAGCGAGGCCACGATGGCCACCGCGGTGGG
>CANMAT010000080.1 GCA_947494865.1 Deltaproteobacteria bacterium | reverse complement strand
GCGGCGACACGGCGCCGCCGCCCATGGGCGCCAAGGGCTACGAGCCCGTCTGCGACGCGCCCGGCGCCTACGTGATGGCGCGGTAGCCGCCGGGCGCCCCCGCCCGTGTGCACACGGCGCGCGTTCCCCTGGTTTCAAGCCGCTTCACTCTCCGACGCGAAAGAGGCACACGCCGTCGCGCGCGGCCACGCGGGCGCACGCCGCGAGCGACCGCGCCGCGCTCGACCGGCACCGCGCGATGGCGTGCGTGGCGCCCGCCTCGCGCAGCCAGCGACGCGCCTCATCGGGCGCGACGCGGCCGTCGTTGAGGTCCAGCGCGCGGCGCAGCACGGCGGCGGGGTAGCAGTCGTTGCGCGCGTCGAAGTACACCGACACGCGGGGCGCCCCGAGGAGCACCACGTAGCCCGTGAAGGGCAGCTCGGCGAACACGCGGGCCCCCGCGGGGAGCTCCGCCACCATCGCGCGCACGGCCTCGTCTTGCGCGCTCGCGTCGACCCACTGCCCCTCCGTGCGCGAGCGCGCCGCGGCGCCCCACAGCGCCACGCCGAGCGTCGTGGGAAGCGCCACACACAGCGCCCACACCGCGCGCGGCACGGCGCGTGGCGCCCACGCTCCGCGCGCGACGAGGGCCTCGACGGGGCCGGCCAGCAGCGGAACGCCCACGAGCCCCGCGAGCCCGAGGTGCCGGCTGTGCCGCAGCGCCATCGCGGCGAGAATGAGCACCGCGAGCGCGCGAGGGCGCCAGCGCGCGTCGCGCAGCGAGGCGAGGGCCACGGCCACGAGCGCGACGAGGCCCGCGAGCTCGGGCGCGCTCGCCACGCGCAGCGGGTCGCGCCACAGGGGCCACCACTCGACGATGCGCGCATGCACGACGGCCACCGCGTCGCCGCCCTCCCCCAGCGCGTAGCGTAGCGCGAGGGCGTGGAGCGCGAGGCCGTAGGGGTTCGCCAGCGTGGCGAGGGCCGCGAGCGCGAGGGCGGCGACGCGGGCGCGACGATCGCCGCCGGGCGCCATCGCACCGAGCGCCGCGAGGAGCACGCCGAGGGGAAAGCTCCCGTGCGCGTTGGTCCACACGACCATGAGGGCGGCGACGAGGGCCACGTGGCGCCGCGCGAACGCGGGCTCGAACACCACCGCCGCGAGGGCGCACGCGAGCGCGTAGGTGACCCCCACGGGGCGCGGCGATTCGAAGCGCCCGCCGTAGACGGTGAGTGTGACGGCGACGCAGAGGGCGGCGACCCACCCGCGCGCGTCGCGAAACGCCCTCCACGAAGCCGCCGCGGCGGCGAGCGCGACGGCCCCCAGGCGCGCGAGCGCGAGGCCCGCGAGCCCGTCGCGCGCGAGCAGGGCGTACACAACACCGAAGCCCCACTCGTGCATCACCCACGGGCTGTCGGGCGCGGTGAAGCCGTAGCGGTTGCGCTGCGGAAGCGCGCTCTCGGCGAGCATGTCGCGGCCCGCCCGGAGGATCCACCACACGTCGGCGTCCCACAGCGGAGCGAGGGCGGCGGGCACCACGGCCACGCACGCGAGGGCCGCGCAGGCCCCCACGGCGGCGCGGTCGAGGGCGCGTGCGTCGTTCACGGGGGCGCACGCTACCACCGCGCGCCGCGCCGGGAAGACCGCTCGCGCCACCGCTGCGACGGCTCGCGCCTCACCGGGTTGCGGCGCGGTCGCCGCCGACGCCATGATGCGCTCCCCGATGCTCCCCCTCCCGCGCATTCTGATCTTCGTGACCACGCTGGCGGCGACGGTGGGCCTCGGGCTCTACGTGACCGCGCGCTCCGTCGCGCCGCAGCGCTTCGCCACTGCCCGCGCGCAGCGCCGCCTCGCGCTCGCCTCGCTCGGCGTGGTGCTCGTCGTGGCGCTCACCGAAATCTTCGCGCGCCGCTACGCCCCCTTCGGCGGCGGGTGGTGGCGCCCCCTCGTGTGGGCGGAGCGCGTCGCGGGCTTCACCCTCATGATCACCCTGCTCGCCAGCCTCGCCGCGCAGCTCGCGGCGCCCCTCGTGGCCGCGCTCGCAGGGCTCTTCGCGAGGCCCCCCGCGGAGAGGCAGAAGCTCCCCGAGGCGCCCGAGGCCGAGCCCGTGCTCACGCGCCGCGAGGCCGTCACCCGCGCCGTCTCGACGAGCGCGGCGGGCTTCACGTCGGCCGCGGTGCTCTACGGCTCGCTGCGCGAGCGCCACGACATCGAGCTCACCGAGGTGCCCGTCGGCGTCCAAGACCTCCCGCCCTCCCTCGAGGGGCTCACCATCGTGCAGATCACCGACCTGCACGCGGGCATCTTCACGGGGCGCGCCGAGCTCGATCACGTGGTCGCGCGCGTCAACCGGCTGCGCGCCGACCTGGTGGTGATCACCGGAGACATCCTCGACAACAACCCCGCGCACATCCCCGACGCGATGCGCGCCCTCGGCCGGCTGCGCGGGCGCCTCGGCGTGCACGCCATCCTGGGCAACCACGACCTCTACACCGGGGGCGAGCGCGTGCGGCGCGGCCTCGCGGCGGCGGGCATCTCGTGCCTCGTCAACCGCTCGGTGAAGGTGCACACCGGCGACGCGCGGCGCGGGTCGATCACCCTCGCGGGCGTCAACGACGTGATGGCCCATCGCCTCGAAGGCGAGGTCGAGCCCGACCTCGTGCGCGCCCTCCAGGGCGCCGACCGCGAGGCCCCCGTGGTGCTCCTGGCGCACAACCCGGTGTTCTTCGAAGAGGCGTCGGGGCTCGTGGCGCTGCAGCTCTCGGGGCACACGCACGGCGGCCAGGTGAACGTGGCGGGCGTCGCGGGCGCGCTCCTGCCCTTCGTGGCAGGGCGCTACGTGCGCGACCGCGCGACGCTCTATGTCTCGCGCGGCATCGGCATCACCGGCGCGCCGGTGCGCCTCGCCGCCGCGCCGGAGGTCACGCGCGTCGTACTGACCGGACTTCGCACATAGTCACCGCGGGTGTCGCACATCGTAGGCGCTCGAAACGTACGGCGGGGGCGAATGTTCGTCTGCGTGCGCTCGGGGGCTTGAGTTATCCTCGCGTCGGTCGTTCTACTGCCACAGACGACGCAATAGCCACGAGGTGTACTGGTGACGATCAAGCAGAGCGCAGCGCATCCCGCTGCAAAGGGCAGCGACCCCTTCATCGGCCGGGTGGTCGCGGGGCGCTACCGACTCGAGAACCGCCTCGGCGAGGGCGGCATGGGCGTGGTGTACCGCGCGCGCCACGTGCTGATCGACCGCGTGGTGGCGCTCAAGCTCATTCGCCCCGACCTCAAGACCGAGACGCACCTGCGCGCGTGGATGCTGCGCGAGGCGCGCGCCGCCAACCGCGTCGACCACGCGCACATCATCGACATTCACGACATCGGCGAGACCGACGAGGGCGAGCTCTACCTCGTGATGGAGTACCTCGTCGGCCAGCCGCTCTCGTCGGAGATCGCGAAGGGGCAGTTTCCCATCCACCGCGCGGTCGACGTGCTCGAGCAGATGGCCGCCGCCCTCGGCCGCGCGCACGACCTCGGCGTGGTGCACCGCGACCTCAAGAGCGACAACATTCTGCTCACCAACCGCGTGGGTCGAAAAGACTTCGTCAAGATCCTCGATTTCGGCCTCGCCCACCTCGCCCGCGACCCGCGCCTCGCCCCCAAGGGCGCCGTGTTCGGCACGCCCGAGTACATGTCTCCCGAGCAGGCGCGCGGCGACGAGGCCAGCCCCTCGAGCGACCTCTACGCCCTCGGCGTGCTGCTCTACGAGATGTGCACGGGCAAGCTGCCGTTTCACTCGCACGACCGCGAGCAGCTCCTCGAGATGCAGCGCACGGCGCCGCCGCCGAACCCGCGCAACCTCCGCGCCGACCTGCACCCCGAAGCCGAGAAGATCATTCTGAGGCTCCTGCAGAAAGACGCCGCGCGCCGATACAAAGACGCCCACCACCTGTCGGAAGACCTCAAGGCGCTGCAGCGCATTCTCCCCCCGACGGTCGTGCCCAACCCGAGCCTCGACGAGCCCGGGCCCGCCCAGCCCCAGCCCCCGCCGCCGGCGCCGTCGCCGAGCGTGGCCGAGTGGGCGATGCGGGCCGCGCAGTTCGGCCGCATGGTGGCGCGCGCATACCCCGGCGGCGACTCCCCCGCCGACGTGCTCGCGGCGCTCGAGGAGACCTGGCGCCTCGCCAACCGCGCCTCGCGCCTCGAGGGCGAGGTGGCGTCGCACATGCGCAAGCTCGAGGCGCTCGAGCGCCGCGGCCGCGCGCTGCGCGCCGAGATCGGCCGCAAGGTCGAGGAGCTGGCCCACGAGGAGAGCCGCGTGCTCCGCGAGGCCTCCGCCGAGAACGAGGCCGTTGCGCTGCTGCGCGAGCGGCTCGTGGTGGGCGAGCGCAACCACGCGCAGGCGAAGGCCCAGGCCGACGCGGCCGAGCGGCAGAGCCTCACGCCGAGCGCGGCGCGGGCCATCTTCGAGCGCACCGGGCAGATGCAGGCCCTCGTCGACACGCGCCGCGAGTCGCTCGCCGAGCACGAGCTCCGCGCGGCCAAAAAAGACGCGCAGGCCCGCGACCTGCGCCGCCAGATCGAGGAGCTCCGCGCCCAGCTCACGCGCTACGCCGACGCCATGGAAGAAGACCTCGCCCAGGGCAAGGAGCGCGTCGCCCAGCGCACGCGCGAGGGCGTCACGTACGAGCGCTCGTTCTCCGAAGCGAGCGACGTGATCGTGCGCCACCTCCGCGGCCGCGCCGAGTGCCGCGACCTCCTCGAGGAGTTCCTCCGCGACGCGAACCGCCCCGTGGCACCGCCGCAGCCGGCCAACGCGCAGGGCGCCGCCACCGCCTGAGCGCCGCCCGCGCCCTCCCCTTCGCCCCCTCCCCTTCGCCCCCCAGCATTGACGCCCCGACAGCGCGCGTGGTAGCGCCCCAGCGTTGTGACTGAACCGCGATTCAGCGCGCGCCGACGCGACGACGCGCGCGCGGGCGACAAGCGAGAGCGCATCCTCCGCGCGGCGGTGAAGGTCTTCGCCCGCAAGGGCTTCTACGCCTCGCGCGTGTCGGAGATCGCCAAGGCCGCGGGCGTGGCCGACGGCACGATCTACCTCTACTTCAAGAGCAAAGACGAGCTCCTCACCTCGCTCTTCGAAGACCGCATCACGCGCCTGCTCGAGGTGCTGCGGCGCGAAATCGACGCCGTCCCGTCGGGGCCCGGCCGCGTGCGCCGCGTGGTCGAGCTGCAGCTCGGGCTCCTCGAGGGCGAGCGCGACCTCGCCGAGGTGATCACCGTCAACCTCCGCCAGTCGACGCGCCTCCTCAAGCAGTACGCCACGAAGCGCTTCACCGAGTACCTCGACCTCATGGCCCTGGTCATCGCCGACGCGCAGCACGCGGGCGAGCTCCGCGCCGACGTGTCGCCCCGCATCGTGGCGCGGGCCATCTTCGGCGCCCTCGACGGCATCGCCCTCACGTGGGCCCTCGGCAACGCCGAGCCCGGGGGCCTCACGCGCGCGGGCACGCAGCTCGCCGACGTGCTGCTCCAGGGCCTGTTGCCGCGCCCCACAGCGGCTTGACACCCGGCGCGCGCCCCCGTAGGCAATCAAAGCGTGAAGCGTGTTGCGTTGATGGCGCTCGGGTGCGCGGCCATGGGGTGCCTCGGGGTGCACTCGGTGGCGATGCCCACCACCGCGTCGCGGCACCGCCCCTTCCGCGGGCGCGTGACGGTGAGCCTCACGCGCGACCCGCCGGGCGGCGCCGAGGTGGGCGTCGTCGAGGCGTCGAGCGTCACCACCATCGACGAGGTGATCCCCGAGCTCGTCGAGCGCGTGGCCCAGCTCGGCGGCAACTACGCCCGCATCGACCGCATCGTGACGCGGTACGAGTGGGTGTCGCAGCCCGTCACGCAGAGCTACCAGTGCGGCACCTTTCGCTTCCCCAACTACTGCACCCGCACGTACATGCAGCAGCACGAGGTGGCCACGCTGCGCGCCACGGGCCGCGCCTTTCGGGTGGGGCTCCCGTGAGCCGCGCGCGCATCGCGCTCGCCCTGCTCGCGTGCGCGGGCTGCGGCAGCACGTCGACGTACCACGTGCTCACGGGCGCGCCGGGGCGGCCTACGCGCGTCGACCCGCGGGTGTACCTCGAGGGGGCGTCGCTCCCGGCGGACTACGCCGAGGTGGCCATCGTGCAGGCCGTGGGGCGCGGCACCCACGCCGACCTCGAGCACGTCGTCGAGGGCGTGCGCGCCGAGGCGGCCGCGCTGGGCTGCGACGCGGTGATCGCCACGCACGCCGACAGCGGGCAGACACAATCATCGGCCACGGGCGTCGCCGTTCGCTGGACGGCGGGGCCGCCGCCCGGCCAGGCTCCGACCGGCGCCGCGGTGCCATGGACGCCGCAGGGGGCCACGGTGGTCGCCCCGTGGGCCACGCCGCAGCCGTGACGCCAACGGTAGGATTCACCCCATGATGCCGAGCAAGGGGCTCGTCCCCCAGTCGATCTTCGCCGGGCAGTTTCGCGTGATCCAGAGCCTCGCGCAGGGGGGCATGGGGGCCATCTATCAGGTCGAGCAGCTCCCGACGGGGCACCCGCGCGCGCTCAAGGTGATCCTCCCCGAGTTCGCGCAAGACCCGCGCGCCCGCGCCCGCTTCGAGCAGGAGGCGCGCATCGCCGCCCACATCGAGTCGGAGCACGTGGCGCAGGTGATCGCCGCGGGCGTCGACGGCGAGACCAACACCCCGTGGCTCGCCATGGAGCTCCTGCAGGGCAAAGACCTCGCGGCGGTGCTCACCGACCGCGGGCGGCTCCCGCACGCCGAGGTATACGAGACGGTCAAGCAGCTCAGCCACGCCCTCGCGGCCGCGCACCGCATCGGCGTGATACACCGCGACCTCAAGCCCGAGAACGTGTTCGTGGCCGCCTCGCGGCGCAGCGACACGGCCTTCACGGTGAAGGTGCTCGATTTCGGCGTCGCCAAGTGGATGCAAGAGAGCCGTCCGGGCCAGGCCACCGCGGTCGTGGGCTCGCCTCTGTGGATGGCGCCCGAGCAGCTCGACGCGCGGGGCATCCTCGGCCCCCACACCGACATCTGGGCGCTGGGCCTCCTCGCCTTCGCGATGCTCGCGGGCAAGCCCTATTGGCGGGGCGCGTCGGCGGCGCACTTCTCGCTCCCCGAGATCGTGGGCGAGATCATGGCGGCCCCGATGGTGCCCGCCTCGCAGCGCGCGGCCGAGCTCGGCGCCGCGGGCACGATCCCCAACGGCTTCGACGCGTGGTTCGCGCGCTGCACCGAGCGCGACGGGGCGCTGCGCTTTCGCGACGTGAACGAGTCCTTCGCCGCGTTCCCGCGGGCCGCCGCGGCCATCCCCGCGACGGGCGCGATGCACGCGCAGCCGCAGCCCACGCCGGGCATCTCGCCCACGGTGGCCGTGCCCATGATGGCGACGCCCATGCCCCTGGGCTTCGGGTCTGCCTCGCAGAGCACCCCGCCCCCCGCGGGCGGCACCATGGCGTGGACGCCCGGCGCGGCGCCGTTCCCCACGGGTCCGTCGCCGTTCCCCACGGGTCCGTCGCCCTTTCAGAGCGCGCAGGCCTCACAGCCGGGGCCCTTTCAAGCCGCGTCGATGGCCTCGGGGCCGCAAGGCTTCGCGGCGCCCTCGATGCAGGGTCAGGCTCCCTATCAGCCCTCGCAGCCGCAGGGGTTTCCCCCGCCGCAGGGCTACCCGCAGGGCGCGCCGCAGGTGTATGGCGCGGCTCCGGGTTACGGCTCGACCACGGCGGCCCCGTGGCAGACGGCGGCGCCCGCGCGGCCCCCTTCGAACGCGGGCGTGATCGCCGCCGTGGTGGCCGCGGTGGGCCTCGTGCTCGTGGTGGGCGGCGGCGCGGCGGCCTACGTGCTGCTCAGGCCCGCGTGCGCGAGCGACGAGCACGCGAGCCGCGGCCACTGCTGCACCCGCGGCGCCGAGTGGAGCGACGATCGCCGCGCGTGCGTGTGCCAGAACCTCGCCCTCTGCGGCGGCGCGACGATCGCAACAGCGCCGCCGATCCCGCAGCCGCAGTACCCGCAGCCGCAGTACCCGCAGCCGCAGTACCCGCAGCCGCAGCAGCCCGCAATGACGCCGCTGCCGACGCCGCAGCCGATGCCTACGATGCCGCCCCCGCGACCCACCATCATTCACGCCTGCGACGGCGTGTGGAGCGGCACCCTCGTGGAGAACACGGGCAGCCGCGGGTCGATGAACCTCATGGTGCGCGCCGCGTCGAGCGCGTGCGCGCGGTGGACGGAGCGCTGGGGCTCGGGGGCCGTCTGCAACTACGTGCTCACGAGCTGCACCGTGACGGCGCAGGGACTGCGCGGCGTCGGCCGCACGAGCTCGCGCGGGTGCACGGGGCCCGTGTCGGCGTCGATCTCGTGCTCGCCGACGGGCGCGTCGTTTCGCGAGCAGGTGGGCAACGTGGTCGACTCGGCGGCGCTGTCGCGGCGGTGACCCTCGGTCAGGGCGCGGGGCAGCGCCACGTCGCGGCGAGCGCCCCGTCGCCCGTCGTGGTGGTGACGGCGCCGACGCGCCACGGCTGGGCCAGCACGCCCACAGCCTCGCCGCCGCGGGCGCGCGCCACGATGCGCCGCGCGGCGTCGTGTGCGAGGAGGGCGAGCTCGCCCGGCGGTCGGCCCGTGAGCTCGCAGTAGCGCGCGCGAAAGGCCGAGAGCGCGGCGGCGGCCGCGGGGGCCTCGGAGGCCACAACGCCCACCCACACGCCCGGCGCGCCCGCCGGGCCGGAGCGGGCGTCGAAGATCCAGCGCAGCGGGGCGCGGGCGGCGAGCGCCTCGATCTGCGTGCGCGCTTCGAAGCCCCAGGGGCCGAGCACCACGTGGAGCTCGGGCGACGCGAGGCCCGCGCCCTCGACGGCGGTCACGCCCGCGAGCGCGAGCATCGAGCGCACGCGCGAGGGAAACACCGCCCGCTCGACGCCCGGCGCCGCGGCCCACCGCGCGCGCGTGCCGCGGGTGCGCGCCGCCGCGGCGAGCGTGGCCGCGCGCATCGCCGGCGGTGGCCCCGCGAGCATCACGTGGGGCCCGAGGGGCGAAGCGTCGTCGAGGTGCGGCGAGAGGAGGTACACGTCGACGCCCGCGGCCGCGGCCCGCGCGGACACGGCGGCGGCGTGGTCTTCGAACGCGGGGCCGATGAGGGCCGTGAGGTGACGCGCGGCGAGGCGGTCGAAGCCGGCTTCGGGCTCGCCCGGCGCGTCGCCCTCGTCGTCGACGAGGAGCTCGACGGCGCGCTGGTCTTCGAGGGCGAGCTGCACCGCGCGGAGCACCTCGGTGCCCGCGACGGCGCGCGGACCTGCGGTGGGCGCCAGCACGCCGACGCGCAGCGCGGGTGGCCCCTGCGCGTCGCGCACGACGCGCAGCGTGGCCTCGGTGTCGGGCAGGTCGGCGAGCCAGCGGAGCCACTGGGGGATCTCGTTGCGGGCCTCGGCGAGCGCGCGCAGGCGCCGCGCGACCTCGACGCGCGCGGGGTGGTCGGCGGGCAGCGCGTCGAGCGCGTCGGCGAGCGAGCGGGGCTCGTTCACGCGGGCGAGCAGCGCGGTGACCTCGGCGGCGCGCGTCGCGGCGACGTCGCAGGCGAGGCCCGTGGGCGTCCATCGCACGCCCCCCTCGGCCTGCGACTCGACGCGTGCGAGCGCGAGGAGCGCCTCGGCGGGCCGCTCCGCGAGGGCCTCGAGGGCCGCGAGCGCGCAGTCGGCCTCGACCGAGTTGGCGCGGTCGATGAGGCGCCGCGCGAGCGGTCGCAGCGCCGCGAGGCCTGCCTCGACCTCGCCGCGGCGCGCGTGCACGAGGCCCGTCACGAGAGATCTGCGCATCGCGAGGGCGGGGCCGGCCGCGGCGGGCACGTCGCCGAGCAGGGCCGAGGCCGCGGCCAGCGCGTCGCGGGCGACGAGGAGCCGCGCCGCCTCGACGCGCGCCACGGCAGCCAGCGGATCACGCGGGTGGGTCTCGATCACCTGCATGAGGAGCCGCTCGGCGGCCGCGTAGTCGCCGTCGGCGGCCTTCTCTCG
>CANMAT010000079.1 GCA_947494865.1 Deltaproteobacteria bacterium | reverse complement strand
CGACCTCGCGGCCCTCACCGACGCCATCGAAGGCCTCGGCGTCACCTGGGAGCACGTCGACCTCGTGCCCTTCTCCGACGACGTGCCCGATGTGTCCACCGAGGGGCGCGCGCTCTTCTACGGCTCGACCACGCTCATCAAGAACGTCTCCCGCGACGGCCGCTGGCGCCCCGGCGTGTACTTCAACGAGGCGCGCTTCGAGTTCGCATCACTTCTCGCGGGCTACGGCGACGCGCTGCTCAACGGCGACAGCGAGGTGCTCACCGTGGGCGAGCTCGTGGCGCGCGACTACGCGGATGATGCGCTCTTCTTCGTGCGCCCCGCCGCCGACCTGAAAGAGTTCACCGGCGAGGTGATGGCCTTCTCCGACGTGCGCCGCTGGCGCGACGGGCTCGCGGGCACCACGGGGCCCCTCTCGCTCGACACGCGCGTGCAGGTGGCCGCACCCAAGCGCGTGCTGCGCGAGTGGCGCGCCATGCTCGTGGGCGGGCGCGTGGTGGGCGCGAGCCGCTATCGCACCGGGCTGCGCCTCGACCCGTCGACGGATGTTCCCGCGGAGGTGATCGCCTTCGCCGAAGCGATGGCCGCGCGCTACGCGCCGGAGCCGGTGTTCACCCTCGACGTGGGCGAAATCGCCGAGGGGCTCCGCGTGGTCGAGACCAACTGCTTTCACAGCAGCGGCTTCTACCGCTGCGACGTGCGCGCCGTGGTGCGCGCCGTCACCGCCTGGGTGGCCCGCAACGGGTAGCGCGGGTGGGGGCCGACGAAGGCACCCGTACGCGTCGCTACTTCGGCGCGCCCGCGAGCCGCAGGCGCCCCGCGTACACCCGAAAGGTCACGGGCCCCTTGCCCGGCGCCTCGCCGTCGAGGTCGAGCCACGCGGTGCGCTCGATCATCTCGACGGTCACCTCGCGCACGCGCGCCGTCACCACGCCGGGCACCTTCGCGATGGTGCCGTCGTAGAGCCTGGGCGTGCGCATCACCGAGCGCACCACGCCCGCGTCGGGCACCACCACCAGGTCGAACACGCCGTCGTCGATCTGCGCCTCGGGGCAGAAGCGCATGCCGCCGCCCGCGTACTGCCCGTTGCCCACCACCACGAGCGACACGGTGTGCACGCCGAGGTCGCGCCCGTCGGCCTTGATGCTCACCCGCGCCGGGCGATACTGCGCCATCGCGCGCAGCGTGCCGAGGTAGAACGACGCCGCTCCGCCGAGGCGCTTGCTCGACGCGTTGACGATGCGATCGACGAGGCCGCTCATGCCGCACGAGGCGAGGTTCACGAACCACCGCGACTGCTCGTCGCCGGCATCATCGGTGTAGCTCGCGTGGCCCACGTCGACGGAGCGCACGGGGCGCTCTTTGATGGCCTTGAGGGCGTCGTCGAGGGTCATCACGCCGAGGGTGCGGCGCAGGTCGCCGCCGGTGCCCGCGGGCAGCACGCCGAAGGCCACTCGGGGGCCGTTGCGGTGCTCCATGAGCCCGTTCACCACCTCGTGGTGCGTGCCGTCGCCGCCGAGCGAGAGCACCCGCGAGGCGCCCTTCTCCACGGCCTCGCGCGCGAGGGTCATCGCGTGGCCCGCGCGCTCGGTCTCGACGAAGCGACAGGGCCCCAGGGCCTCGGTGATCTTCGCGTGCAGCAGCTCACGGGTACGGCCCACGCGCCCCGCGGCGGCGGCGGGGTTGGCGATCACCACGGTCTCGCTCATCGCGCGGTCCTATCATGTTCGATCGCGGTGCCAAACCATCGATCACAATGCGGGAAGTACCCGGCGTAGTTGCCGTGAATCTTGGCATGGTGCAGGTCATGGTGAACGGCCCCGTTGCCGCCGGGAAAGAGCTTCGCGGGCGACCACGGGAGGTCGTACCCCGAGTGCCCCTCGGCGGCCTCCCACTGGCGAAACGCGATCCACAAGAACACCGTGGCCACGTGCGCCCCGAGCACCACGGGGCCTACCAGCATCAAGAGCCCCGTGGCCACATACTCCGCGGGGTGCATGTAGTGCCCGGTGACGGCCCACGGCGTGAGAATGCGGTGGTGAATGCCGTGGATGTTCTTGAAGAGCCACTTCGTGTGGAGGGCGCGGTGCATCCAGTAGAAGAGAAAGTCGTCGAGGGCGGCGAACACGAAGAGCTGCCACGCCATGAACCACCACGGCGGCAGCGCGCCGAAGTGAACGCGCGCGGGGCGCAGCCACGGCCACACGGCGACGAGCACCACGAACATGGCCGCGTTGTTGAGCGCCCACCGACCGATGGAGGGCAGCACCAGCGACTGCGCGCGCGGCCGCCGTGATTGAATGCGAAACGGGCGCATCCACGACGGGTCGCGCCACGCGATGTAGGTGAGCACGGAGGCGAAGAGCGCGAAGGCGCACACGCTCACGAGCTGCCCGCCGAGGCCGAGCCAGAGAAAGAGTGGATCGGTTGTGAGGCCATCCCAGGGCGTGTGCATGGGGGTCGCGCGCTCCGTAAGAGTGTCAACCCGAGGTTACGGCCGAGGTGCGAACGATGGGCAGGCCATCGTGCACGGGGAGTGCATTCCGTGGGATGATTGCCCCCTTGGAACGGGCCGTGCGTACGCGTGGCCGAACAGGTGCTGCCATGAACCGACTCGCTACGACCGTGACCCTGATCGTGACCCTCGGAGCCATCGCCACGGGCTGTGCCGACCCCGAGGGGCTCAGCGCATCGGGCATCGTTTCGCTCACCGTGCGTCAGCCGGGTCAACCCGACGGGACCACGGGCTTCAACCTCCCCACCGACAGCGCCATCGACGCTCCGCCCGGCGTGGGCCGCGGCTTCTTCGGCACCTGCACCCGCAGCATCAACCGCTGGACGGTCGACCTCTCGGCCGCCAACCCCGCGGCCGCCACGGGCCTGCGCCGCGTGGTGATCGGCGCCACCGAAGGCGGCATCACGAGCCCCACGACGGGCACCTTCACCCTCGGCAACGTCGACTTCACGGGCACCGGCGCCTGCACCGCCCTCGCATCGCCCTACGGCGACAAGGGCGTGCGCATCACCGGCAATTGCACGAGCCTCGGCAACGCGGGCGACCAGCGCACCGTCAACGTCGTGCTCAACCTCACCCTCGAGCGCTGCAACGTTCAGTAGGCCCCTTCAGCCCCCGAACCTCGCGCGAAACGCCGCGAGGAACACCCCCACCGTCGGCGCATCGATGTTCGTGAAGCGAAGCTCGCGCACGGAGCTCTCGGGGTTCTGCGCGAACCAGTGCACCGCCGCGTCGACGAGGATGGTGGCGCAGAGGTCCTTCGGGAAGCCGAAGATCCCCGAGCTGATGGCGGGCATCGCCACCGATGCGAGGCCCATCTCGGTGGCCACACGGAGGCTGTGCGTGGCGGCCGCGCGGAGGTTGTCTTCCTCCTCGTCGTCGCCGCCTTCCCACACGGGCCCCACGGCGTGAATCACCTTCTTGCACGGGAGCATCCCCGCCCCGGTGACGGCCACCGAGCCTACGGTGAGCTTGCCGTGCGCCTCGACCCACGCGTCGCTCTCCCACTGCACCTCGAGGCCGCCGCGGCGCACGATGGCGCCGGCCACGCCGCCGCCGTGGGCGAGCCACTCGTTGGCCGCGTTCACCACCGCGTCGACGTGCTCTTTCGTGAGGTCGCCCTGAACCACCTTTAGAACGTGGCCGCTGGGTAGGGTGTGAGAAGCGAGCGTGTCTGCCATGGCGCCACGAACGTTGGCGCAGCCCCGCCGATCGTGTCCAGTTGTGATCAGCGCTCGCTGCGCGACGCGAGGAGCCGCGCGAGGCGGTCGGGCTCGAGGCGCAGGGCGAGCACCTTCTCGCGGTCGAGCGTGACGCGCCCCGGCGGCGCCTTTCGGGGCTTGCGCACGTAGCGCTTCTCCGTCCACGTGATCTCGACGAAGTCGGCGCCGCGCGCGTCGCTGTGGTGCGCCGCCAGCGTGGCCGCGTCGACGAGCACCTCGGGGTGCAGCGTGGCCCCGCGCGCCAGCGGGATCACCACGTGCGCGCCGGGCACGCCCCGCGTGTGCATCCAGATGTCGTGGGGCTTCGCCACGCGCTGCGTGAGCTTGTCATTGTCGACGGAGCCGCGGCCCACCAGGATGCGCTGCCCCCGCGCGCTCGCGTACTCGATGAAGGGCGTTCGCTCGACGGGCTTGGCGCGGCCCCGCGCGGGCATCGCCTCGTTCTCGCGTACGCCGAGCTCCTTCGCGGCCGACATCCACCGCTGGAGGAGCGCGAGGGTAGCGCTGTCGGCGCCGTCGACCTCGGCCTCGAGGGCGCGCACCGCGTCGAGCTGGCGCTGCGTCTCCTCGAGGCGCGCCCACATCACGGCCTCGCCGCGCTGAATGCGCTTCGCCTTCGCGAAGAAGCCCACGGCCTGGGGCTTGGCGGGCAGCGCGGGGTCGAGCTCGACGTCGAGGGTGCCGCCCTCCTCCCAGTCTTCGAGGGTGACCTTCGCGGCGCCGCGGGGAATGTTGGCCCCCTGCGCCAGGAGCATCCGCCCGATGCGCTGGAGGCGCCCCACGTCGTCGATGCGCTCGAGGTCCTGCTCGACGGCCTCGCGACGCCGCGCGAGGCGCTTCGCGAGGCCCCGCAGCGCGCGCACGAGGGCGCCGCGGCGGAGCTCCGCGGTGAGGCCGTCGCTCACGCGCCCGAGCTCGTCGCCCACGGCGTCGAGGCTCCCCTCGGGCTCGCACACGTGCGGCGGGCGCGAGCGCTCGCCCTGCCAGAAGGTGAGCGTCTCGCCCTGCGCGTCGAGCACGCGCGCCTCGCCCGCCCGCGCCGCGAAGAGCCGCACGCGCACGAGGTCGGCCTCGTCGCCGAAGGTGATCCACACGGCGCCGTCGTCGTCGACGTTGACGTGGCGCACCGAGCGCCCCACCGCGTGGGCCTTGAGCACCGCCACCAGCGGGTGCCTGGAGCCCGCGGAGAACACCGGCGCTGCGGGGAGCCACCCGATGCCCACCACGCGCGGGCCGACGCCCACGCCGAGGCGACGCACGCCGCCCGCGCACCAGAAGGTGAGCGCGACGAGGCCCGTCTCGGGCGTCACGGCCACCCCGTCGAGGCGACCGTGCACGAGCGTGTCGAGAAGGTGGGGGCCAGCGTCCATCGTCGGTGCAGTCACAGTACCCGACGGGGTGTCCATCGTTGCAGTTTCACGCGACCTTTCCTTGACAGACGGCGTGCGCTCCCGCTCCAATCCGGCGCGTGTTCGTGTTCTCCAAACCGCATTGGTTACCGCGCGGGGGGGCCGTGGCCTTCGCCGCGGCGGCCCTTCTGTCTACCTCGTCGGTGAGCGCACAGCCCGCGCAGACGCCGACGCTCATCCCCGCGCAGATGCACTCGATCACCCTCACGGGCGGCTCGGGGCTCTCGATGGGCAGCGCGGGCGGCAACGACGCGTACGTCACCCACACGCCGGTGTTCATCGATGCGGCGTGGCGTACGTGGCACAACACCATGCCGCAGTGGGTGTACGGCTTCTCGCTGCGCGCCGAGGTCGACGGGCGCACGAGCATCGGCTTCGTGCCGCGCTTCGAGTTCTCGCGCACGGTGGGCCGCGTGTCGCTGCGGCCAGGCATCGCGGGGGTGATCTTCTTCGCCCCCTACGAGCTCGTGGGCCCCGAGGCGTCGCTCACCGTCGACGTGCGCCTCGGCAGCGTCGTGTCGCTCGTGGGCGCCATGGCCCTCGACGTGTTCTTTCTCGGGAGCGACGTGCCCCCACGGTCTGCCATTTTCGCCTTCAATGGAGCGCTCGGTGTCGCGATCCACCTCTAGCCTTCGGGGTCTCGTGGCCTTCGCGCTCGTCGCCGCCCTCGGCGCCGGGTGCGATGAGGGCCGCTGCGTGCGCCACAGCGACTGCGTGTCGCCGCTCATCTGCCTCGCCACAAACTGCGTCCCGGTGCCCACCGACGCCGACGCCGACGCGGCCGTCGACGCCACCGCCGACACGGGCGCGGCCGACGTGGCGCGCGACACGGCGAGCGATGCTGCAGGCGACGCCGCGAGCGACATCGTCGTCGACGCGAGCGCCGACGCGAGCGCCGACGCGGCGGGCGATGCCGCGAAGGACGTGAGCGATGCCGCGAAAGACGTGACCGACGCGAGCGACGCGGACCTCGACGCCGCGGACTGAGCACAGCGCGAACCCTCCTCCCGCGCACACTGGCGCGTGAGAGAGGTGAACTCACACCGCGCTGATGGTGGTGCGCGCTTCGTCGCCGTCGCGCAGCGCCCAGAGGGCCACGGTGTCGCTCGACGTGGTGGCGTCGCCGCCGTCGCCGAGCGCGAGCTTGACGCCCGCCGTCGCGAGGCGCGCCTGCACCACAGCGTCGCGCGCCGCCACGAGCGCGCCGCGACCGCAGAGGGCAACCGCGCCCCAGGCCTTGCTGTCGTTGAGCAGCACCGCCATGGGGAGCGCCACAGGGAGCGGCTCGCCGGGGCGCCACCGCGGAACGCCCTTGCGCGGCGGCGGGAGGAGCGCCGGGAGCGCGAGGCCGTAGATGCCCTCGAGCGTCGTGGCCGTGGGCGCCACCACCCACGAGGCCACCGCGATGACGCCGTGCATGTCGACCGCGATCGCGCTCTCGACGGGCAGCGAGGGCAGCGCCTCGGGGGGATTGGGCCCGTAGCGGCCCGACGTGCGCGGCGGGAGGAGCACCTCGTTCTCGCCGTCGGTGCACATGGGCATCTCGCGCACCATCGCGGGCACGGGCACGAGGTCGCTCTTCGTGAACACGCCGCCCGTGGCGGGGCCCACCGTGTTGAGCACACCCTGCAGAATGCCGCCGCGCTCCATCGCCGAAATGCCCGTGCGGTGAAGCTGCATCAGGAACTTGAGCCGCGCGTCGAGGGCCTTGTCGGTGCCGCCCTCGCGCACCGCGCCCACCGCGGCCCGCACGATCTCCGACAGGGGCTTCGTGCCGAAGCGCGCATGCGCCGCGAGCACCCCTTCGAGGAGCCCGGGGACGGCGGCCGTCCATCGGTCGGAGGTGTCGTCGGGGGCCTTCGGGCGCTTCTCGCCGATGCCCGGCGCGCGCGCGCGGCCGTCGATGAAGTGCGTGCCCGCGCCGACGCCCGCCACGAGGATGCCCGCCGCCCCGAAGAGCGACGCCGCGGAGCTGCGCGCCGCGCCCGCGAGCAGCGCCGCGAGCACCATGTCAATGGCCGTCGCGCCATCGCCGACGACCGCGAGCCCCGCGGCCTGCGCCACGGGGTCACGCGCGATCACCGCGTTGCGCATCAGCCTTCGTCCTCTTCGTCGTCGTCTTCGAAGTCGCCGTCTTCGTCGCCTTCGTCTTCGTCTTCGTCGTCGCCGTCTTCGTCGTCGGCCTCTTCGCCGTCGAGCATCGCCTCGGCGCCGACGCCCTGCGCCACGCCCGTGAAGCCCAGCGCCTCGCGCCAGGCCGAGCCCGACTCGAACACCACGAAGGCCTCGTCGCACACCGCGAGCTTCGTCGCGATCTCTTCGAGGCGCCCCACGTGGTAGCGCCGATCGACGCCGAGGCCCCGCATGCGCGCGTACGCGACGGGCTCGGCCACCTCGTCGTGCAGGGGGTCGCACGCCACCACCACGCCGAGCTTCTGCGCGTACGCGACGGCGGCCTCGCGCTCCCACAGGCCCGACGGCTCCCACACGACGACGGGCGCCACCTTCACGAGGCGCTCGAGCACGGGCGTGAGGCGACCGAGCGCCACGCTGCCCGGCGACACGGCCATGGGGGTGCGGAGCACCACAACGCGCGCGCCGAGGGCGTCGATGTTGTTGCAGAGGCGGTCGAGCTCGGAGCGCACCTTGGCGGGGTCACGCAGGGGCCACGACGCGTCGCCGTAGAGGCTCGCGGGGGCCACGACGCCGTAGGTGAAATTCTCGGGGCGATGCTTCTTCCAGGTGGCGAGCACCTTGGGAGAAGGCGTAGGGGCGCGAAGATCGAACTCGACGTAGTCGAGGCGCGCCGTGTACCGCTCGCGCGGCTTCACGAACCCGGCGCAACCTGTGTGATAGATCGTCATGGAAGGGCCGCGGACCCTACACTACCGACCTTCACCGTGTCACGGCCCGCTCATACACCGACACGATGGGGACGCCATCGTAGGTGAGCACCTCGACCGTGGCGGGCGACTGGTACGCCTGCCAGATCTGGTAGTCGACCTCGTTCATGTGCAGCTCGTGGTGCACGATGGCGTACCTCCCCTCGCCCACCTGCCACACGGGGCGCAGGTCTTCGCGGAGGTATCCGTCGCGCTGGAGCATGTCCCAGCTCTCGTAGGTGGTGTCGTGGATGTACACGCCGGCCCCCTGCGGCGCGTGCTCGTTGAACCACGGCACGAGGCTCCCGGTGGTGAAGCCCCAGAACTGTCGGTTGAGGCCCACGTCGGCCGCGCCCGGAGCCCCTCCCACAATGGGTGTGTAGTTGCTGAGCCCGAAGGGGTGCGAGTGGGCGGTCTGCGAGAGCGGGGGAAGCACCAACACAGCCCCGAGCGCGGTGGCCGGGAGCCACGCGAAGCGCACCTTGCCCCGCACGTTCTCTTCGAGCTTGGAGGCCACCCACGCGAAGCCGAGGCCCGCCATGATGGCCAGGAAGGGATACGCGGGGAACCAGTGCTTGGTGCCGCCGAAGATGGGCGTCTTCGAAGAGAACCACGGCGCGAGCGGCACGAGGAAGCCCATGCACACGAGGAGCACCGTGCCGCGCTGATCGCCGACGGGGGCGCGCAGCCGCGCGAGGGCCGGCACGCGGTCGACGATCACATCGAGGAGGGTGGCCTCGCGGAGCGCGCGACGGAGCTGGAGCGCGAGCCCGATCACGGCCAGAAGCAGCGTGATGCCGGGCACCGTAAAGAGGATCATTCCCCACGAATAGGTGCGCGGAAAGGGCGGGCGGAACCAGTTGTACCCGAGGAATTCCATGTTGTAGTACGCGTGGTTCAGGTGAAACCCGACGTACTCCGAGAGGCGCCCGGGGCGGCCGTCGGCGGTGTGGAGGAGGTCGAACCACATCCACGGCCACAGGGCCACGAACACCAGCGGGCCCAGCACCGCCATGGCCACCAGCGAGAGGGGCAGCGGAAACTTGGCGCCCTTCGCATCGGCGAAGATCTCGCGGCCGCGCACCACGAGGAAGTGCGCCACCACGAGGAAGGGCACGAACCACGCGTTGTGCTTGGTCTCGAGCGCGAGGCCCCACATGAGGCCCGTGGCGATGGCCCAACGGAGGCCGCCCTCCGTCGCGCGCCAGTAGCAGTAGAGCACGGCGACCCACATGGTCATGACGGGCACGTCGAAGCAGTCGAGGTGCGCGTGATAGAAGACCCGGGGCATGAGCGCGAGGGCGAGCGCAGCGAAGAGGCCCACGCGGTGGCTCCACGCGCGGAGGCCGAAGAGGTACGTAAACCAGAGGCCGATGCCGCCCATCACCATGCCCGGGAGGCGAAACGCGAGGCTCTCTTGCCGGATGAGGTGCCACTTCTCGTGGAGGAACAACCACGAGAGGCCGAAGAGGGACTTCATGAGCGAGGGGTGCTCATGGTTGACGTTCCACGCGGCGTCGACGGCGGGGCGGGTGAACACGTCGGGCCGATGCTGCAGCACCGCGTCGAACCAGCCCGCGTAGGTGCGCGCGGCGTGAAAGTAGAAGCCCTCGTCGCGCGCGAAGCCGAGGTAGCGCGCCGTGCGCATGAGAATGAGCACGTAGGCCACGCAGAGCGTGAGGCCGATGAGGTGCGGGCGCAGCGCGGCGTAGAGGCGCGCACCGCGCGAGGGGGTTTCGTTGCTCATCGCGTGTCGCCCTCGAAGCAGTAGTGGCGCATGCCCGCGCGCTCGCTGCGCACCTCGAAGCTCACGCGGTGTGAGGTGCCCGCATAGGCCGCGGTGTCGAACTCGTAGCCCTTCCACCCCTCGTTGTCGTGGTGCACCGAGGCGCCCACGGGATGCCCGTCGACGAGCGCGCGGAGCTCGACGGGGCCGCCGAGGTCGTTGCCAAAATCGTCGCCGCGCTCGGCCTCGTAGGCGATGCCGTGGTGGCCGTGGAGCCTGCGCCCGACGGGCACGTTCTCGAAGGT
>CANMAT010000078.1 GCA_947494865.1 Deltaproteobacteria bacterium | reverse complement strand
TTCAACAGCAAGTACCTCATCGACGTGCTCAACGCGCTCGTCACCGACGACGTCGCCCTCGACCTCTCCGGCGAGCTCGACCCGGGCGTCGTGCGCCCTGTCGGCCGCAACGACTTCATCGGCGTCATCATGCCGATGCGCATCTGACCTCGCAGCCCTCTTCGGTCTCTCCCGCGTGACCCCTGTTCGCATCACCGAGCTGGTCGTCGGAGGCTTTCGCAACCTGCAAGGTGTGCGACTGACCCCCGACGCGCGCGCCAACGTGCTCCTCGGCGCCAACGGCCAGGGCAAGACCTCCATCCTCGAAGCCATCGACTACGCGGCCTCGTTGCGGTCGTTCCGCGGGGCCACGCGGGCGCAACTCGTGGGCCACGAGGCCGACGCCGCGCAGGTCCTCCTCCGCGTCGAGGGAGCGGGCCTCGCGCACGAGTACCGGGTGAAGCTCACGCGCACCACGCGAGACATCCTCCTCGACGGCAAGCGCCCCGAGCGCGCGGTCGAGTACTTCGGCGGCGCGGCGTGCGTGGTGTTTCAGCCCGGCGACCTCGAGCTCGTGCTCGGCGGCCCCGACGTTCGCCGTCGCCTCCTCGACCGCATCCTGGTGCGCGTGGTCGACGGCTACGGCGAGGCGCTCAAGAGCTACGCGAAGGCCCTGCGCGCCCGCAACATGCTCCTGCGCGAGCGCCACCCCGACCTGCGCGCGGTGCAGGCCTACGACTTCCCCCTGGCCCGCTACGGGGCCGCCGTGGTGCGCGCGCGGGAGTCCGTGGTGGGCGAGCTCGTGCGGGCCGCGCAGGCCGCCCTCACCGAGCTCATGCGGTCGTCGGAGGTGATCTCCGTGGCGTACCGCGCGAAGGCCCCCGGCGACCAGGTGGCCTACGCGGCCATGCTCGCGAGCGCGGTGCACAACGACCTCGCGCGACGCACCACGCAGATCGGCCCCCACGCCGACGACCTCACGCTCACCTGGTCGGGTCGCCCCGCCCGCGTGGTGGCCTCGCAGGGGCAGACGCGCTCCCTCGCGCTCGCCCTGCGCCTCGCCGAGCTGCACGTGATCGAAGGCCGCACGAAGACCACCCCCGCGCTGCTCCTCGACGACGTGTCGAGCGAGCTCGACCGGGGCCGCATCGAGCGCCTCTTCGCCATGGTGACGCGCCTCGGCGCGCAGGTGTGGGTCACCACCACCGACCCGGCCATCGCGTCGCTCCTGCCCCGCGCGAAGCGCTTCGAAGTAACCGACGGAAAGGTCGCCCTCACACCCTCTTCGACGGCCTCGCCGTGAGGGCCCGAAAGGTGGGGGTGAGACATACTCTGACCTTGTGTTCATGTGCGGTTCTGGTACGATTTTTCGCTAGAAATTACGAGGAAACATCGTGGTGATGATCGACGATACGAACGGCGCGTCCGACAATGCCAAGAACCAGTCGGCGCAGTACGACGAGTCCGCGATCACGAAGCTCGAGGGCCTTGAGGCGGTGCGCAAGCTGCCGGGCATGTACCTCGGCGACGTGCACGACGGCACCGCGCTGCACCACCTGGTGTGGGAGGTCGTCGACAACTCCATCGACGAGTACCTCGCGGGCTTCTGCACGCGCATCGACGTCGCGATCTTCGCCGACGGGTCCATCCGCGTAGACGACAACGGCCGCGGCATCCCCACCGGGTACAAGCCCGAGTTCGGCATGAGCGCCGCCGAGCTCGCGCTCACCAACCTGCACGCGGGCGGCAAGTTCAACAAGCGCAGCTACGGCGTGTCGGCGGGCATGCACGGCGTGGGCGTGAGCGCCGTCAACGCCGTGAGCGAGTGGCTCTACGTCGACATCTACCGCGAGGGCAAGGCCTGGCACATGGAGTTTGCGCGCGGCGAGACGCGCAAGAAGCTCGAGGTCACGGGCGATAGTGAGCGCCGCGGCACGTCGGTGCACTTCAAGCCCGACGCCGAGATCTTCACCATGTTGGAGTTCTCGCACGAGACGCTCGCCAATCGTCTCCGCGTGCTCGCGTACCTCAACCCCTCGCTCACGCTCTCCCTCGTCGACCACCGTCGCTCCGAAGAGCCCGAGGTGTTCGCGGCGAAGGCGGGCATCGTCGACTACGTGCGGTACCTCAACGCGGCCAAGGCGGCGCTCCACCCCGAGCCCATCTTCTTCCGCGGCGAGCAGCAGATCGAGCTCAAGAGCGACCAGGGGCCCATCACGGCGACCATCATCGTCGAGGTGGCCATGCAGTGGACCGACTCGCTCTACGAGTCGCCGTGGCCCTACTGCAACAACGTGCACCAGAACGACGGCGGCACGCACCTGTCGGCCTTCAAGAGCGCGCTCACCAAGACGGTCAACGCCTACGCCGCGGAGAAGAACCTTCTCAAAGAGCTCAGGGGCCAGCCCATGGGCGGCGACGACATCCGCGAGGGGCTCACCTACGTGATCTCGCTCCGGCACCCGGCGGCGCAGTACCCCAACCAGACGAAATCGAAGCTCACCTCCAACGACGTGATGCCCGTCATCGGCTCGGTGGTCACCGACAAGTTCTCGGCCTACCTCGACCAGAACCCGCAGGTGTCCAAGCGCATCATCGACAAGTGCGTGCTGGCCGCGCAGGCCCGCGAGGCGGCGCGCAAGGCCCGCGAGCTCATCCAGCGCAAGGGCGTGCTCGACGCGGCCTCACTGCCGGGCAAACTGGCCGACTGCCAGGAGCGCAACCCCGAGCTGTGCGAGCTCTTCATCGTCGAGGGCGACTCGGCCGGCGGCAGTGCCAAGCAGGGGCGCAACCGAAAGCACCAGGCCATTCTCCCCCTGCGCGGCAAGATCCTCAACGTCGAGCGCGTGCGCTTCGAGAAGATGCTCGGCAACGCCGAGATCGGCACGCTCATCACGGCGCTCGGGGTGAGCATCAAGGCCGACACGCGCGGCGACGACGACAGCAGCACGGCCTCGGGCCCCCGCCTCGACCTCGAGAAGCTGCGCTACCACAAGATCTGCATCATGACCGACGCCGACGTCGACGGGAGCCACATCCGCACGCTCCTGCTCACGTTCTTCTACCGACAGATGCCCGAGCTCGTAGAGAAGGGCTACCTCTACATCGCGCAGCCGCCGCTCTACGGCGTGCGCCGCGGCAAGAAGACCGAGTACGTCAAAGACGACGACGCGCTCGCGAAGTACCTCATCCGCTCGGGCACCGAGGGCCTCGTGCTCCGCGGCGTGACGGGCGAGGTGCGCGACGAGGCGCTGCGCGAGCTGGCCTTCGAACTGCACCGCGGCGCCGCGCGGCTCGACCACATGCGCCTGCGCTGCGAGCCCCCCGTGGTGGCCGCGCTCGTGCGCACCAACGCCATCACGCGCGAGGCGCTCAAGAGCGACGAGGCCATCGCCGCGGGCATGAAGACCCTCAGCGACTACGTGGCCCAGTATCACCCCGAGGTGGCGCCGCTGCAGTACGTCGTCGAAGACGACCACGAGCACCAGTGCCGGCGTGTGCTCGTGCGCATTCGCAACGGCACGGCGGGGCGCACCACGGTGCTCTCGTACGGCTTCCTCGAGGGCCCCGAGGTGCACGAACTCACGCGCATCGAAGAGACGGTGAGCAAGCTCGCGGGCCCCGCCCCGTGGACGCTCGTCGACGGTGAGAAAGAGACGGCCATCGCGCACGGCGGCACGCTCTACGCCTTCATCGACGCGCGGGGCCGCAAGGGCACGGCCATTCAGCGCTACAAGGGCCTCGGCGAGATGAGCGCCGAGCAGCTCTGGGAGACCACGATGGACCCCACCAAGCGCGTGATGCTCAAGGTGAAGGTCGAAGACGCGGCCCTCACCGACCAGGTGATGACGCTCCTCATGGGCGACGAGGTTGAGCCCCGCCGCGCCTTCATCGAGAAGAACGCCCTCAACGCGCGCAACCTCGACATTTGAGCCACGATTGACAGAAGCCCATCGGGTCGACTATGACAGCGCCCCCTCAGCGGGTGTTTGCGCCCGACGGGTACCGCTACACACCCTTTCGATAAGGCACGATCGCGATGCAGAAGCCCAAGTTCCGCACGGTTGACAAGTCGGCGTGGCTCTTCGTTACTACGAGGCTCCACCCCGCGCAGAAGAAGAAGCTCTCCAAGCGCACGGCCCTCCGCTGCGGCTACCTCGGCTCGGCCGCCGCCATGCTCAACGTGTCCGAAGCGTCGCTCCCGACGCCCTTCGAGGGCGAGTCGATGACGCGCTACCTCGAGCGCCTCAAGTCCGCCCGCAACGCCGGCTGATCGCCCCCGACGCGCGGGGCATCTCCTTCGCCCCGCATCCTCGCTCCCTCTTCGATCCCCTCTCAATCGTCTACCGACGGCTCAGCGCGCGCGGTTTCAACCGACCTTGCGTTGTGGCTTCACGCGCGCAAAATCCCTAGAGACAGTCATTTTCGCACCCCGACGCAACCGTTGCGGTAGCTCGGTGAGCCACCGCATGGGCTGCGTGCGATCTGAGCTTCGACCAACGCTGTCAACCCTGAATCTCCGCGCATTTTTCGTGGCGGCGCACACGTGGCACTACGCGTGCAATCGCTGCATCGCGCGGAGGTCGCAGTCTCATGAGTATTCTTGGTTCGTCCACAGCACTCGAAGCCTACCGACACTCTCTCACGGGGATCTCTCCCCTCAAGGCCGACGACGAGCGCGAACTCGCCGCCCGCTATCGCGACGGCGATCAGGTCGCGGGCCGCAAGCTCATCGAAGCCTCGCTGCCCTTCGTGATCACCGTCGCCACCGAGTATCGCCGCTGGGGGGTCGCCCTCGAAGACCTCATTCAACAGGGCAACCTCGGGCTCCTCAAGGCCGCGATGCGCTTCAACCCCGAGCGCGACTGCCGGCTCATCACCTACGCGGTCTACTGGATCCGCGCCGAGATTCGCGACTACGTGGTGCGCGCGTATCGCCTCGTGCGCATCGGCGGCAGCAAGAGCGAGCGACGGGCCTTGCGCGCCTACCGCCGCACGCGCGAAGACGACCCCGAGAAGCTCGCCGCCCTCTCGGGCGTCACCCCCGAGCGCGCCGCGAAGCTGCTCCCGATGCTGAAGCAGCGCGACGTGTCGCTCGACGCGGCCCCCGACGGCGAGTCGACGCCCCTCGAGCGCCTGCGCGACCCGAACGTGTCGCCCGAAGACGAGACCATCGAGCACGACGAAGACGCGCGCACGCGCGGGCGCATCGACGCGGCCATGACGCAGCTCTCGCAGCGCGAGCGCTGGATCCTCGAGCGGCGGCTCATGGGCGAAGACGAGGTCACCCTCGAGGCCCTGGGGCGTACGCTCGGCATCTCGAAGGAGCGCGTGCGCCAGATCGAGGCCCGCGCGCTGCAGAAGCTCCGCGGGGCCCTCAGCGACCTCGCGGCGTAGCGTGCTCAGCGTGCGCGGGCATCGAAGAAGATCGGGTTCGTGAACGCGAAGGGTGCACCGTCGGAGTACGGGAGCACCACGTTCAGGGCCCCTCGGGGGCCCCGCGCCACCGCGATCAAAAAGCTCCCGGGAGAGACTGGCAGCGACAGCTCGGCGTCGAGGCGTGTGAGCGCCTGCGAGGCGGGCACCGTGAGCGTCGCGACGCGCTGCCCGTCGCGGTAGAGGTCCACGGAGTCGACGGGGATCCACGGGGCGGCCTGCACCCGGACCCGCACGCTCACGGCCTCCTGCGGCGTCACGGAGACCGTATCGCCGGGCTCGGCGGCGCCTACCGAGAGAAACAGCATCGGCCCCGAGGTGACGAACGCGCGGCCCTGGCGCAGCGCGCGCAACACCGTCGCGGGGTCGTGTGCGGCTGCGGCGCCGGGGTCGCCGTCGCGCGCCACGCGAACGTACGTGCGGGGATAACCCGCCCACTGAAAGAGCACCTGGTGCGAGTCGCTCGAGCCCGTCGCGACGTAGCGTGCGCCCGTGCCGAGGAGGCCCATCCAGTCGCGGAGCACCGACTCCACCTGCGGGATCGCGTTGAGGTAGAAGCCGTTGAAGACCTCGATCGCGTCGAAGCCCGGGTCGTAGTCGCGCGACACGGCCCGCCCGGTGTGAGGGTCGAGGCCGGCGACGTTGAAGTAACCGATGTTGGGCTGCATCCGCGGGTGGTTCACCTGAATGATCGCGTCGGGGTTGTTCGCCCTCGCGGCGCGAAAGATCTGCCGGGGCGGCGCATTCAGAAACGGCGGCGGGGAGCCTCCGGGGGTCGCGGGGTCGGGGCGGTACGGGTAGATGTTGAAGTGCCCCCACGGCTGCGCGCTGCGGTCGGTGGTGACCTCGACGGCGGGCACCCACTGCAGGCTCTCGCGATGCGCCTCGGGGAGCATGGCGACGCCCGCGGAGTAGTCGCCCACCACGTTGTGCTCGGTGGGGGTCGCGAAGCCCACGCCCTCGGCCACGAGGGTGGCCACGCGGTCTTCGATGGTCACGCGCGAGTCGAAGCTCGGGTTGGCGTGAACGTGGAGGTCACACCCCATCCACGAATCCATCGGGAGCACGTGCTGGAGGCCGACGCTCACGGCGCCGCGGAGCGTCTCGGTGACGGCCACCTCCTGCTCGGCGATCGTCCACTCGGGGCCGTGCGACACGGTGACCTTGTAGCGCCCCGGAGGCACGGGTATCTCTGTGCGACCGTGCATCGCGACGGCCACCATGCCCGCGCCCGCGGCGCGGTAGTGCGGCCCGAGGTCGGGGTTGCGCGTGCCCTGAACGCCGCGCACCGTCACGCGCACGGGCAGGTCGCGCCCGGTGTCATCGTCGCGCGCCTCGAGGCGAATGTGACCGCCCCGAGGGATCCACACCTCGACGGGCACCGCCCCCGCGCTGTCGGGGGTCACGGTAAAGCGCACGGGGTCGGCGGGCGCGTGGCCCGGCGCCGTGGCGGTCGCGATGTAGTCCCCCGCGGCGAGGGGGAGCGACTGCGTGTCCGACGTGGGGTGCGCCACGAGCACGGGCGTGCCGCGCGCGTCGGTGATGGTCACCTCGGGCTCGCGCGCGTTCCCCTGAAGAACGAGCGAGGCGTCGGCCACGCGCTCGTTGCGCGCGAAGGCGACGGCGCGCGCAACGTCGGTGAGGTCGCCGGGCATCACGAGCAGCACCGCGCGGTCTTCGATCGAGCGCTGCGACGCGAGCGCGACCTCGCGCGAGAGGGCGTCGGTGTGGCTGCTCACGGCGGCGCTGCCGTGCACGTCGACGGTGAAGCGCAGCGCGAGGTCGCGTGTGCCTGACGAGCGCGTCCACGCGGCGGCGGCGTTCTGCATGGCGTGGCCGACCCACGTCGCGACGCCCTCGCGCGCGTCGTTCACGATGCCGAGCCCCGGCGCGAAGGGAGAGACCGCTCCCCACGCGAGGCGCGCTCCCCACGCGAGGCCCGTCACCGCGGCGGGCCCCGGGTTCTCGATGCGCGTGTGCACGTGCAGCGCCATGCGGCCCGTCTCGAGCGAGTAGTCGCGCACCACGTCGAGGGGCTGGGTGCCTACGAACACGCGCCCGCGCATGCGCAGGAGCGCCACGCCCGACTCGAGCACGGCTTCGAACGACGGCGCGAGGAGCGTGAGCTCGCGGCCCCCCGCGCGAAAGAGCGGCGCGAGCGTGCGCACGGGCTCGACGCCCGGGGCCGAGAGCATGATCACCTGCGCGATGGTGCCGGGCGCCTCGTTGCGGGCCGGCCCCTCGGCGCCCACCACGGTCACGCGCAGGTCGCGGTCGCGCAGCACCCAGTCGCCGCGCACCGCCGCGCGCGCAGAGCCCGCGGTGGCGCGCGTCGCGGCCTCGGCGGAGACGCGCCCCACCTCGATGTCGCCGTTCGACACGCGGGAGCGCCCGGCGCTGCGACAGGCCGCGACGCAGACGAAGAACAGGCACAGCGGGCGAGCGTTCATCGGGGCTCAGGGAGGGAGCAGCGTCCAGTGTGCGCTGTCGGCGTCGAGGCGCGAGCCGTCGACGCGCCGCGCACCGAAGTACACGCCGTGGGCGCGCAGTTCGTCGAGGGTGGCGGGCACGTCGACGGTGGTGCGCACCACCTCGCCCGCGCGGGCGAAGGAAGGGTGAAACGACCCCTCGAAGGGCAGAAAGGCGAAGGTGCGCGCGGGGTCCATACGGTCGAGGTGCGGACGCTGCGGACCCCATCCCACTTCGAAGTTCACGTCGTAGGGGAGCGTCTCGCGGGGTGCGAGCAGGAGCACGATGCGTGTGCCGTGCGCGAGGGGCTCGGTGCCCCAGCCCGCGACGGCGAGGTGCGAGCCCACAGCGACGTGGGCCTTGTGCACGCGCGGGTCGGGGTCGAACTCGACGTAGCGCCCGCGGGCGTGCGTTCGAATGGGCCACCCCTCGCGCAGAATGATGAAGTTGCCCACCACGGCCCATACGCCGTAGCGCTTCCAGAACAGGGCGCCACGTACGGCGTGCTCCTCGATGTTGCGCCAGAGTTCTTGCGTGCCGGTGTGCAAGAGTCGGTGCTCGGTCGAGAGCACGATGTACTCGGGGCGCCGCTCGGTGGGAAACCGAAAGATTCTCACGCGCTCTGCGATGTGCGGGAGCACGTAGTCGGGCGCGGCCACTGCGGCGTCGCCGGGAATGATGTTCACCACGGTGTCGAGGGCGTGCATGCGCGCGTCGGCGACGTACGCGTTGGGGTCGTAGCGACGCGCGATGAAGGGCAGCACGCCCGCGCGGTGCTGCATGTGCAGCGTGCCCGCGAGCACGGCGCACGCGGCTGAAATGCCCCAGCGGGCGGGGTTGGCCACGCCCACCACGAGCAGGTGCGCGAGGCCGTGCACCGCGGCCACGATCACGAAGGGCACCGCGAGGGTGCTGTAGTGCGAGTGGATCTGCACCGCGGTGGGAAACTGCGACAAGAGGTTGATGCCCACGGGCGCGAGCAGGGGGAGCAGCCACCGCGGGCGCAGCAGCGGGAGCAGCGCCACGGGCACCAGCAATCGCGGCACGTAGAGCATGCGGGCGGGCGTGGCGAGCTCGCGCAGGGTGGCCACGGGGTGCATGAGAAGGTGCGCGACGATGGCGCCCGGCGACGACCCGAGGTGGCCGTAGTGAAGCTGCAGCGAGCCGGTGCGAGGCAGGTACCGCGGCGCGATGCCGAAGAGGTACACGACGAACCACGCGGTGAAGAACGCGAAGATCGCAGCGCCCTCGCGGCGGTGCTGCTTGCGGAGCGCCAGCGCGGCGCCGGTGAGGGCGCACACGAGGGCTACGTCTTCGCGGCACATGGCGGCGAAGAGGAGCGCCACGGCCCCCTTGCGCACCTCGCGCTGGTCGAACCAGTCGAGCGCGAGGGCGATGGGCAACAGGGCGAGCGAGCTCGGGTGAAACTCGTACGTCGCGATGGAGCCCACGGTGGGGTAGAGCAGGTACACCAGCAGGGCGCCGAAGGCCGCGGCGGGGTGGCCGATGCGACGAAACGCGAGGCGTGCGAGGGGAATCCCCGCGGCCCCCACGCACACCGCCTGCACGATGAGCACGAGCGGCACCACGGGGACGATCCGCGACAAGAGCCCCAGTGGAATGAGCACGAGCGAGAGGTGCAACCCCCAGAGGGGCGCCCCGACGAGGGGGTTCGCGAGGTCGCCGTGGCCGGCGCCCCACACCATGCGTGCGTAGAACGCGAGGTCGAAGGTCTCGTTGTGCCAGGTGCGATACCGCGAGAGCGCGAGCGCGGCGAAGAGCACCGTCGCGGCGAGCGAGATGTTCGAAACCCAGGCCCAGGGGAAACGGTCGTCGTTCGACCGCGGATCATTCACGGGGTACCAGTGCCCTGCGTATTGCCGGAAGCGCTTACGCTTGACAAGTGCGCGCAGAAACGGCGATGCCGACAGCTACCGTGAGACGCGGCCTCTATGCGATCGTCGACGTCGACGCGTTGGCGCGCCACGACCGACCGGTTCTCCCCTTTGCCGAGCACATTCTGGCCGCGGGGCCCATCGCGGCGATGCAGCTCCGCGCGAAGTCGCTGGGGGCGCGCGCCACGCTCGACCTCGCCGGCGCGATGGCGCGGCTGTGCGAGCGCGCTAACGTTCCCTTCTTCGTCAACGACCGCCCCGACGTGGCGGTGCTCGCGGGCGCGTTCGGCGTGCACGT
>CANMAT010000077.1 GCA_947494865.1 Deltaproteobacteria bacterium | reverse complement strand
CGAGGTGCCCGTCGTGGCCCGCGGCGTCGCCCCCTTGCGCCTGGGCGACGTGGCCGAGATCGTCGAGGACCACCCCCCGCCCATCGGCGACGCGATCATCAACGACGGCCCTGGGCTCCTGCTCATCGTGGAGAAGCAGCCCGACGCCAACTCCGTGGCCGTCACCCAGGGCGTCGAGGCGGCCCTCACGGCGCTCGGACCCACGCTCCGTGGCGCGCACTTCGACTCCACCATCTTCCGCCCTGCGAGCTTCATCGAGCGGGCCATCGGCAACCTCCGCCACGCGCTCATCCTCGGGTGCGTGCTGGTGGTGATCATCCTCGCGCTCTTCCTCTTCGATCTGCGCACGGCCCTCATCTCGGTGCTCGCGATCCCGCTGTCGCTCCTCGCGGCGGCGCTCGTGATGCGCGCCCGCGGCGGCACGCTCGACACGATGGCCCTCGCGGGCCTCGCCATCGCGCTCGGCGAGGTGGTCGACGACGCCATCATCGACGTCGAGAACATCGTCCGGCGCCTCCGTCTGAACTACGAGTCGCCGCGCCCGCGCTCCGCCTTCGCCGTGGTGCTCGAAGCCTCGCTCGAGGTGCGCAGCGCGGTCGTCTACGCGACGCTCATCGTGGTGACGGTGTTCCTCCCGGTGTACTTCCTCGGGGGCCTGGCGGGGTCGTTCTTCCGGCCGCTGGCGATCTCGTACGGGCTCGGCGTGCTCGCGTCGATGGTGGTGGCGCTCACGATCACGCCCGCGCTCGCGCTCATCCTCCTGCCGGGCGCCGCGGCGAAGCACCGCGAGTCGCCCCTCGCGCCGCTGCTGCGACGCGCGTACGGCCGCGTGCTCCCGGCCGTGGTCGACCGACCGCGCGCCGCCGCGGTGTTCCTCGCGGTGTCGTTCCTGGTCGCGGGCGTCGCGGGCACGCGCCTGGGCGAAGGGTTCCTCCCGGAGTTCCAAGAGACCGACTTTCTGATGCACTGGGTGGGCAAGCCCGGCACCTCGCTCGACGCCATGCGCCGCACGACGGCGCGGGCGAGCCGCGAGCTCCGGTCCATCCCGGGCGTGCGCAACTTCGGCTCGCACATCGGCCGCGCCGAGGTGGCCGACGAGGTGGTGGGCCCCAACTTCACCGAGCTCTGGATCAGCCTCGACCCGGCGGTGGACTACGCCCCCGCGGTCGCCCGCATCCGCGCGACGGTCGACGGCTACCCCGGCCTCTACCGCGACGTGCAGACCTACCTCCAGGAGCGCGTGAAGGAGGTGCTCACCGGCACGAGCGGCGCCGTCGTCGTGCGAACCTTCGGCCCCGACCTCGCCACGCTCCGCGCCACGGCTGCGGACGTGGGGCGCGCGCTCGGCGAAGTGCCGGGGGTCGTCGACCTCAAGGTCGAGCCGCAGGTGCTCGTGCCTCAGATCGAAGTACGGCTTCGACCCGAGGCGGCGCGACGCTTCGGTCTCACCCCAGGGGAGGTGCGACGCGCGGCGGCGACGCTTCTTCAAGGCACGCGCGTGGGCGAGGTGTACCGCTCCCCGCAGGTGGTCGACGTGGTCGTGTGGGGCGTGCCCGCGGTGCGCACCGATCTCGCGGCGCTGCGGCGCCTGCCGATCGAGACGGCCTCCGGCGCGCTCGTGGCCCTGGGCGATGTGGCCGACGTGGAGATCGCCTCGTCGCCCAACGTGATCCAGCGCGAGGGCGCCTCGCGCCGCATCGACGTGACCTGCAACGTCCGCGGCCGCGACCTCGGCGCCGCCGTGCGCGACATCCGAGCGCGCCTCGCCGCCGTGCGCATGCCGCCGGGGCACCACGCGGAGGTGCTCGGCGAGTTCGCGGCGCGCGAGCAGGCGCGGACGCGGCTCCTGGCGCTCGGTGCGCTCTCGCTACTGGGCATCCTCGCGATCCTCTACGCGGACTTCCGCTCGGTGCGGCTGACCCTCCTCGCGTTCGCGACGCTGCCCTTCGCGCTGGTGGGGGCCGTGGCGGCGGCCTTCCTCGGCGATGGGGTGCTCTCGCTCGGGTCGCTCGTGGGCTTCGTGACGGTGCTCGGCATCGCGGCGCGCAACGGCATCATGCTGGTGAGCCACTACCGGCACCTGGAGGCGGAGGAGGGGGTCCCCTTCGGCCGTGAACTCGTGGTGCGCGGCGCCATGGAGCGCCTCGCGCCCATCCTCATGACGGCCCTGGCGACGGGGCTCGCGCTCGTGCCCCTCGCCGTCGCCGGCAACCGCCCGGGGCACGAGATCGAGCACCCGATGGCCGTGGTGATCCTCGGGGGGCTCGTCACCTCGACGCTGCTCAACCTCTTCGTGATGCCCTCGCTCTACCTGTGGCTGGGCGGCTCATCCCTGGCCGCCGAAGACGAGACCTGACTCCGCGGCGCGCCGCTGCGAGCGCTCGTCATCGAAGACAAGGCCGAGACGCGTGAGCTCGTCATCTGCGCTCTCGCGCTCGACGGCCACACGGTCACGGGCGCACAGGGCGCTGCGGACGCCCTCGGCGTCGTCGCCACGGCGGCCCCTCACGTGACCGTGCTCGACCTCGGCCGTACTGACACACCCGGCGCGGACCCGCCGGGGCCAGGGCTTCGGTCATGCTGGTGAAGTTGGGGCCCGACGAGGCACGGCACCCGATACCGTTCAGAGCCTGCTCAGGTGTGCGTGCCACCATCATGAGGCGTGCGCCTCACCGAACTCCCAACGCGCCTCGAGCTCGGCTGCGACCGCCGTCGACCCTCCGCCGTCCCGCACGGGAGCTCCGTCGTGACGACCAGCTACCCTAGCGGTCACGCCGTGGCCTTCAGCAGCAGGGTTCGGCTTCGCTATAGATCCGCATCGCGATACAGGGTTCGCGGAGACGGCAACGGGAAAGCGCAGCGCCGACGGGTGTTGGTGCGCGTGCCGAGGCCGTTGATGCGCGTGGCGTGCTCACGCCCGCCCGTTGTTGTGCACCTCTGCGCGAGTCGAGGAGCCCACCCACGGAGCGCCGGGCCCTCGCCCGGTGCGACTCCCTGTCGTTGCCCGGTGGTGAAGCTGCGGGACGCAGCGAACCCCGGCTCCGCCCCGATTCACCCTCCACACCGCAGCATCTCGCAGTGGGGGATGTCGTCTTCGAGGTAGTTCGCCCCCACGCGCGCGAAGCCGAACTCGCCGTAGAAGCGCTCGAGGTAGGCCTGCGCCGAGATGCGCACGGGAGCGTTGGCGTAGCGCTCGGCCACGGCCGCGAGGCCGCGCGCGACGAGCTCGCGGCCGAGGCCCGTGCGGCGCACCTCGGGGGCCGTCACCACGCGGCCGAGGGAGCACTCGGCGTACTTCACCCCCGGACCGAACGCGCGGAGGTAGGCGTCGACGGCGCCGCCCTCGTCGGCGTGCCAGAGGTGCAGCGCCTCGTGGTCGTGGCCGTCGCAGTCGAGGTAGGGGCAGTTCTGCTCGATCACGAAGACGCGCTGGCGGAGCGCGAGCGCGGCGTAGAGCTCGTCGAGCGTGAGGGCGGCGAAGGGCTTGAGCGTCCAGGTCATCGGTGGGCGCGCAGTGTCGCTCAGCGGAGCGCCCGCGCCAACGTGACAAGCGCGCGCCGCGGGTGCGCTGACAAAGCCGCGAACGGTGCTACCCTGCGCGTCCCTTATTTTTTACGAGGGAGAGAGACGATACTCCGATGCTCATCGACGAGATTCGCAAGCGACGCACCGAGGCGCTCAAGAGCCGTGACAGCCTCGCCAAGGAGGTGCTCGGCGTGGCCCTCGGCGAGATCGACACGATCGCTGCGCGCCACGGCCGCGACGCCACCGACGAAGACGTGCTCGGCGTCGTGCGCAAGCTCGTGAAGTCGAACGAAGAGACGCGCGCGATCGCCACCGACGAGGCCCAGAAAGAGACGCTCACGCGCGAGATCGCCGTGCTCGCTACGCTCCTGCCGAAGACGCTCGACGTGGCCGAGGTGGTCGACGCGCTCGCGCCCGTGCGCGACGCGCTGCGCGCGGCCGCCAACGACGGTCAGGCCACCGGCGTGGCGATGAAGCACCTGAAGTCGGTGGGCGCCGTGGTCGACGGCAAGGTGGTCTCGGCCGCCGTGAAGCAGGTACGCGCGTAGGTCACACGGCGGGCGCCTTCGCCCGCGCCTCGGCCTTCTCTCGCGCCTCGTCGCGCGCGAAGAGGCAGCACTCGCTCCCCGCGGGGAAGGCCCGGCAGTTGTCGGGCCGCACCTCGTAGATTCCGCACATGTTGCCGCAGAGGTGCACGCAGTCGCCGTTGGGCAGGAGCTTCAGCTTGCGCTTGCGGGCGCGGAGAAACTGCCCGTCCATGAGGTCGGTGCGGCCGGCCTCGCGCCAGCGCGCGAAGTCGTCTTTGTCGAGCAGCACGTCGTTGTCGCGGCAGCACGCGCCGCACGCGACGCAGTCGAGCGTCACCACCGTGGTCGATTTCTTCTCCACGCTGTCGCGCTCGATCCACCCCTCGACGATGTAGCGCAGCTCGCGCGTAATCCGGGCGCGCACGAGGCCCTTCGCCTCGCCCGCGCGCACGCGCGTGCTCTTCGTGAGCTGCAGGTCGAGGAGCGCCCACGCCGCCAGCTCGGGCATGTCGCCGTCGTCGTCGCACGGCAGCAGCAGGTACCACGACGGCGTGGCGCGGATCACCGCGTGGCCGCCCGCGCGCACGTGCTTCACGGCGTTGGCGAGGTAGGCGGGCAGGTACGAGCGCACCACGGGGCGCCTCACATCGAAGCTCGTCGAAGGGGTCATCGCGCGGGATGATCGTGCGACCCGCCGCCGTCGAGCAAGAGGTTGACCGCCGCGGCCCGCGCGACGATGCTCGCGCCGCCGCCGATGCACCTCTCATCGCCCCGCGTGGCCGTCGTAGCCCCCTCCTCGCCCTTTCCCCTTGACGATTTCGAACGCGGTGTCGCCTGGCTCCGCGAGCGCGCCGCGGTGCCCGACGACGCCCGCTGGCACGGTCGCGCGGGCTTTCTCGCGGGCGACGACGCGGCGCGCCTCGCGATGCTGCTCGACGCGCTCGGCGACCCGGCGGTGGGGTGCCTCTGGGCGGCCCGCGGCGGCCACGGCGCGCTGCGCCTCCTCGAGCGCGCGGGGGGCGCCCTCCTCGACGCCCTCGCGCGGCGCCCGAAGCCCGTGGTGGGCTACAGCGACGTGACGGCCCTGCACGCGCTCTGGGCGCGGGCGTGCGTGCGCTCGGTGCACGGCGCCATGGTGAGCGCAATCGGCCGCGGCGACGCGCTCCGCGACGAGGTCTGGTCGGTCGTCGCGGGGGCCGCTCCGCCCGCGTGGGATGGCCTCGCAGCGCTCCACGGCGGGGCCGCGGTGGAGGGGCTCGCCCTGGGCGGCAACCTCTCGCTGGTGGCCTCCCTGGCGGGCACCCCGTGGCAGTTCGACCTCCGCGGCGCGGTGCTCATGCTCGAAGACGTCAACGAGGCGCCGTACCGCGTCGACCGGATGCTCACCACGCTGCGCGCGTCGGGGGCGCTGCGGGGCGTCGGCGCGGTGGTGCTCGGCGAGTTCGCGGGCTGCGGCGCGGGCCCCGACGGGGTCACCGTCGAGGACGTGTGCCGCGAGCGCCTGGGCGACCTCGACGTGCCGGTGCTGTGGGGGGCGCCCTTCGGCCACGGCGCCGTGAACCACCCGTGGGTGTCGGGCGCCCGCGTCGCGGTCGACGCCGCGCGGGGCGTGCTGCGGCACCTCGAGGGGCTCGAAACGCCGCTCGCTCTTCGAAGCACCTGAAGCATACTCGCGGCCGTGAAGCGCCTCGCACTCGACCTCGGCGCGCGCCGCATCGGCGTGAGCCTTCATGACGACGACGACCTGCCCGCGCGCCCCTTCGCGACGCTCGAGGTGACGCCCGGCGCGGCCACGCTCAGCGCCATCGCGGGGCTCCTCGCGCGCGAGGCGCCCGACGAGGTGATCGTCGGTCTGCCGCTCAACATGGACGGCTCCGAGGGCCCCGCCGCCCGCGGCGCGCGCGCCGTGGTGAAGTCGCTGCGCGCGAAGGTCTCAGCGCCCATCGTGCTGTGGGACGAGCGTCTCACCACCACGCAGGCGCAGCGCTCGCGCATCGCGCGCGGCGTGAAGGGCCGCGCGGGCATCGACGCCGAGGCCGCCACGCTGCTCTTGCAGTCGTACGTCGACACGAAGCGCGGCGGGAGCGGGTGGGACCCCGACGACGCGTGAGCCCGCGCAGCGCGCCCCGCGCGACGCCCGCTGCGCCGCGGCGCCGACCGTCGAAGCGGCGCTCCCCCCTCGGCGCGTACGCGGCCTTCGCGGCGGTCGGGGCGATCCTCGCGGGGGCCTACACGGTGTCGTACGCGATCACCCCGCGGCGCGGCCGCGGCGTCGTGGTGCGCGTGCAGGTGCCCGCGAACCTCGAGGCGGCGGAGCTCGCGACGATCCTGCAGCGCGAGCGCGTGATCGACCGCGGGTGGGCCTTCGTGCCGCTGCTGTGGGTGACCGGGGCGCACCGCGCGGTGCGCGCGGGGATGATCCCGCTGCGCGACGACCTCACGCCGCGCGCCGTGCTGCGGGCGCTCGCGCACGGCGGGGGCATGGTGCGGGTGACCGTCCCCGAGGGCTTCACGCGCTTCGAGGTGGCGCGGCGCCTCGCGGCCGCGGGCGTGTGCGACGCCGAGGGATTTCTCGCTCGCACCGAGGCGCCCGAGGCGCTGGCGCGCGCGGGCGTATCGGCGACGGGCGAGGCGCCGTCGGTGGAGGGCTACCTCTTTCCCGACACGTACGACCTGCCGCTGGGCTCGACGCCCGAGGCGGTGGTCGAGCGCATGACGGCGGTGTTCGCGCGGCGCCTCGCGGCGCTGAAGGCCGCGCACCCCGACGGCGTGGCGCGCGCGGCGGGCGTCGCGGGCGCAGACCCCGCGGCGGTCGACCGCGTGCTCGTCACGCTGGCGTCGATCGTCGAGCGCGAGACGGGCGCGCCCGAAGACCGCGCGCGCGTCGCCGCGGTGTTCTGGAACCGCCTCACCCTGCCGACGTTTCACCCGAGGCTGTTACAGAGCGACCCGACGGTGGTGTACGGCTGCCTGGCGGCGGAGCGCGCGGGGCTCGTCGCCGCGCCGTCGCCCTGCGGCGACCCCGACGCCGGGGCGCGCATGCCCATCACCGCGGCGATGCTCGACGACGCGCGCAACCCCTGGAACACCTACCGCATCGAGGGGCTCCCGCCGACGCCCGTGTGCAACCCCGGGGCGCGCGCGCTCGAGGCGGTGCTCGCGCCCGCGGCCGGCGGTGATTTGTACTTCGTCGCGCGCGGCGACGGCCGCTCGGTCTTCGCCGCGACGCTCGACGAGCATCGACGCAACGTGCGGCTCTATCTCCGTGGCGCGCAGGGGTCGCCGTAGCGTTACGATGCGCGTCCGGTGATGACGCGCTCGCTCACGACGATTCTGCGCTCGAAGATCCTGCGGAGAATTCTCTCGGGCTTCGTGATGGTGGCGGCCATCTTGAGCCTGGGGCTCGTGATCACCAACGCGCAGTTTGAGTCGCTCAACCAGCGCTTCAAGAGCCTCCTCGAGCTCGACGTGGCCCTCGTCGAGGAGACCGAGCGGCTGCAGCGCCTCGTGTCGACGCTGCAGAGCAACAAGCGCGGCTACATGCTTACGGGCGATCAGGATTTTCTCACGCGCTACTGGGGCGCGGCGCGGGCCATCGAGGTGCACAGCGCCCGCGTGACGCGCGTGACCGCCTCGCGCCCCGAGGAGCAGCGCCTGATGCTGACGTTCCGCGCGGCGGTCGAGCGCTACTTCGCGTTCTCGACGGAGGACATCGCGGTGCGCGCGGCGGTCGACCGCGGCGAGCGCACCGTCGCCGAGATGACCCAGATGATGGCGACGCGCCGCGGGTCGCAGGTGATCGGCGTGGGCGAGCACGCGCTCGACGCCCTCCACGACGTCGAGATGCGGCTCGTCGAGGAGCAGCGGCACCGGGTGATCGAGGCCTCCGTGGGCTCGCGGCGCATCGCGGTGGCGAGCATGGTGCTCGGGCTCCTGGTGGCCGTGATCTACGGCCTGCGGGTGTCGCGCGACATCGGCGGCGCGCTCGCCGACCTGCAGCTCGCGATCGGTGCCATGGCGCGGCGCGAGGAGCTGCGCCCGCCCCTCGGGCGCGACGACGAGATCGGCGAGGTGTCGCGGAGCTTTCACGCCATGGGGCGCCAGCTCCAGCGCTACGCGGCGGAGCTCGGCGAGCGCGTGCGCGAGCAGGAGCGCACCCTCGGCGAGCTTCGCGAGGCCAACGACGCCCTGGGGCGCGCGATGCGCGTGAAGAGCGACTTTCTCGCGACGATGAGCCACGAGCTGCGCACGCCCCTCAACGCCGTCATCGGGCTGTCGGATTTCTTGCTCGGGTCGCCGAGCGAGCAGCTCTCGCAGCGGGCCCGCGAGGCCCTCGTGACCATGCGCGGGTCGGGCTCGCACCTGCTCGCGCTCCTCGACGACATTCTCGACCTCGCGAAGATCGACGCGGGCAAGATGTCGTACCAGCTCGAGACCTTCGCGCCGGGGGCCCTCGTGCGCGCGTGCGTGGCGACCGCGATGCCGCTCCTCGGCGACAAGCCCGTCGACGTGGCGTGCGAGGTGGCCGACGCGTCGCGCGTGATCGCCGACCCGCAGCGCGTGCGACAGGTGCTGCTCAACCTGCTTTCGAACGCCGTGAAGTTCACCGACCGGGGCGAGGTGCGCGTGCGCGTCGAGCGCGAGGGCGACGCCGTCGTGGTGCGCATCGCCGACACGGGCATGGGCATCTCGCACCAGGACCAGTCGGCGCTCTTCGAAGACTTTCACCAGGTGCGCAGCGGCGACGCGCGCCCCTACGGCGGCACCGGGCTCGGGCTCGCGCTCTCGCGCCGCATGGCGCGGGCCATGGGCGGCGACGTGACGGTGGAGAGCGAACCGGGCCGCGGGAGCACCTTCTCGCTGCACGTGACGCGCGCCCCGGAGGAGGCCGACCATGCTTGACGATCGCGCCTCGAAGGCCCCCGGCGGCGACGTGCTGGTGGTCGACGACGCCGCCGCCAACCGGTTCTTGTACTCGGCCATCCTCGAAGACGACGGGCACCGGGTGCGTGAGGCCGCCGACGGGCCCACCGGGCTCGCGTTGATCGCCGCCGCGGCGCCCCCCATCGAGCTCGTGCTCCTCGACGTCTCGATGCCCGGCATGGACGGCATCGAGGTGCTGCGGCGCATCCGCGCGCGCGCCGACGGCGGCCCGGCGGTGCTCATCCTCACGTCGGCGGCCCGCACGCCCGACGCCATCGAGCGCGGCCTGGAGCTCGGCGCCGACGCGTACCTCATCCGCCCCGTCGACAACCGCGAGCTCGCGGCGCGGGTGCGCGCGGCCCTGCAGATTCATCGCCTCCGCAAGGAGCTCGCGGCGCTGCGCCGAGACCAGACGGCGATGCTCGTGCACGACCTCCGGCACCCGCTCGCCAACCTCTCGATGCTCGCCGAGGTGATCGAGTCCGACGACCTCCGCCCCGACGACCGGGTCAACGCCGCGGGCACCATCCGACGCATGGTCGACGACCTGGGGCGCCTCGTCGACTCGATCCTCACGGCCTCGCGCCTCGAGGCCGGGGTGTTCACCGTCGACCCGCGGCCCGTCGCGCTCGCGGCCCTCATCGCCCCGTCCATCGACGTGTTTCGCGCGCTCGCCCTCCGCCGCAGGGTGACCCTCGACGTGGGCGCGCTGCCCGCCGTGATCGTCGTGGCCGACGCGGCGCGGCTCCGCCAGGTGATCGACAACCTGCTCTCCAACGCGCTGAAGTTCACGCCCCGCGGCGGCCGCGTGCGCGTGGGCGCGCAGCTCGACGGAGGCGTCGTGCGCGTGCGCGTCGACGACACCGGCTCGGGGGTGCCCGAGGCCGAGCGCGCGGTGATCTTCGACCGCTACCGCCAGGGCGCCACGGGGCGCACCAAGGGCGGCACGGGCCTGGGGCTCGCCATCGCGGCGGGCCTCGTGGCGGCCAACGGCGGCGAGATCCGCTGCGAAGACTCGCCCCTCGGCGGCGCGTGCTTCTCGTTCACGCTCGCCCGCGCGTAGAGTCACCGCTCGCATGAACGAAGCACCCCTCGCGGCGCCGT